>JBJEDO010000084.1:0-15789 GCA_051872155.1 Candidatus Limisoma sp. | reverse complement strand
GATAGCTATTTTAAGAATATACATATTTATGAAATTTCGCATATACATTGTACAAAACTCTGAATAGCCTATATGGAACAAGTGTAATGCACTTGACCTTTGCACCTCTTATTTCTTGATAGAAAGGCAAGCCTTTAATATATTCGTAAAATTTTCTTATTTCTACTTTTGCATCAGAGTAGTCCAAACCATTGAGCATAAGGAAATGATTGGTAACGTAAATTTTAATTGCCTTTAGGAAGTAATTACGTTTTATTTCGTCGAGGTCGCTTACCTTGCTGATGTAGACATCTATCATTTGCTTGATGACCATCTCCATATCTTTACATTTCTTCAAAGATAATTTTTGCTTGACACTTTGGTCCGGACGAGAAAGGAAATAATGATAAAGTGAAATATCGTAGAAAGTCACTTTGTCGGCAAACAGCAAGGGAAAAACGTGTAAAATAGTATCATCAAAACTTTGCTTTTCGAGCAGTTTTAAGTTATGTTGTTTCAAATGCTCTGTTTTATAAGAGCAACGAGCCATCATGAAAAATGAAAAATCCAATCTATCATAGACTTCGTCAGAAAGAGGTTTTCCATAGTCATCAGGCGTAAGTCCTTGCACAGGCCATATTATAGATTGACCTACATCAACATAATCTTTTACAAGATGAGTCATAACAATATCGCTATCTTCTCTCGAAAGTATTTTCAGATATTTTTCGAAATTCTCGGAGTCGAACCAATCGTCGGAGTCAAGCACTCGAAAATATTTACCTGTAGCCAATTCGAGTCCTTTGTTGATAGCTGAACCATGACCGCCGTTTTCTTTATTGACGACGATAAATGTTTGCGGATATTTTTCAGCATATTCGTTGGCTATAGAGATTGAGTTGTCTGGACTCCCGTCAATGACAATCAGGACCTCCAATTGCGACAGAAAATCGGGAACAATAAGAGAATCCAAACATTTACGCAAATATTTTTCAGTATTGTAGACAGGGACAACAATCGTTAAAAGTTTATCCATATTATTTATTTAATTTCAATGCTAATTGTTTTGCTTCTTTGATATTATCTTCAATCGAACAATAAGTCCAACTACCGTAACGCCCTATCGAATAAACATTCGATTGCTCAAGACCGGCTTTTTTAGCAGCAACGTCGGCAACCGAATTGCTGTTTATGTGGACATAAGCCGGATTCATTATAATCGACTCATAGTCGACAACTTTTTGCTCCGCGCTCACGATGTTTGCTTTTCGAAGGTCTTCGAGAACTTTCTCAAAGCACGAATCAACCTCAATTTGGCTGTCTTTAGAAAATCCAAGTTCGACATAAAGCGACATCTTATCGCTGCCTAAGATGTTACTATAGAATCCCACACGGTAGAAGCAATATTTGTCTTCGGGAAAATACACCCAATGCGATTCTGTGTCAGTTCCTTTAGTGTCAAAACCGATGTTGAATACCAAAACCTTGTTCCAATTGTAGAACGACTTATCGTAATCAACACTTGCTTTATCGAGGAGATACGGGAAAGGCATTGTCGAAATCAAGCGGTCAAAATGTAAGCGCTCGCCCGAAGAAAGTTCGACAAATTGATTTGCGGTATCGATTGCCACAACTTCAGTATTTGTTCGGATTTTACTTCTGTCGACTCTATTGAGCAACGACTCCACATAAGTAATTGCACCACCTTTGGGATAGACAAACGTACCGTTATAAGAGTTGTTTTTATGTTGCTTGAAATTTTTGATAATGTCTTCTTTTTCAGCATAAGGGAAAAATCTGCCCATCGCGTCTTTGTCTAACGTATCCAAATCGCAAGCATACAACTTCGTGTTATAAGGAATCAAGAACAGTTCGGCAATCGAACGACCGAATTTGACGTACAGCATTTCTTTGAAGGTCGAATATTCGGTTTTGTCGATAGTAAAGAGGTCATAAAGACAGTCAATCAAATCCTCCTTCGAAAGCTGATGAATGTTTTTCTGGAAAGGATAATCGACGTGTCTGTCTTTGATGTGAATGTATGTTGATTTATATATTTCAACAATCTCGTCGATTGAAATATACTTTGTAACAAATTCCTTAATTGCAGCATCCTGAAAATGGAAAAAATGTCCGGAATAGTCCCAAACGAAACCATTTCTTTTAGTGGTTCGGCAATAGCCCCCGAGTTCTGAATCTTTTTCGAGAATCAGGTAGTCACTATGACCACAAAACGCCGCGTACGATATTCCGGTTATTCCACCGCCTATTATTATGTCCATATATCTATCTGAATTTTCGTTTTATTGATGATATTATAGAAATCATCAATTGATTTTTTCTATAGTACAAATATGTCGAATAAATTAGAATTCCAATGAGAATTGTAACAACGAGCTGTAAAATTACATTAAAATCGAATGACAATAATGCTAAAATAGCAAATATCATAATAGTTGTTCCTATAAAATAGTCGAAAATGTTTTTAGTGTAGATTTTCTTAGGAAAATATTTTGCTCCCAAAGTCATTTGGATTACAAAAACAATGAGTTCTGCAACTGCAGTCGAAAAGGCTGCACCGTTTTGCGAATAAATTGGAATAAGAAACCAATTTAACGTAAAATTGACAATGGCAGCGCCCAATGTGCTCAAAATAACGATATTTTCTTTACCTTTTGGATATAAAATTTGTATGCCTAATACATTCGTAAGGCTTGCAAATAATATTATAGGCGAAATAATTTGCAGAGTGAGAATAGACTCAAGATACTGCTCGCCAAAAAGAGTAACGACAATAAGGTGAGCAAGCGTCACAAATCCGGCTACAATTGGTAGGCAAATACCAATCGTAAAATCCATAGATTTTCGAGCCAAAGCATCAAATTCGTCAACTTTGTTTTGCTTTATCAAATAAGAGAACCTCGGCAATAGGACGACACCGAGTGTTGTTATCATCGACAATGTAATGTGCGATAGTTTTCCGGCGATTGAATAATAACCTACAGCTGTATCGTCTTTGATAAATCCCAACATTGCCGAATCAAGATTGACGTATATACTAATTATAATATTAAGCAAAAATAGCACCAAACTGGGTTTGAGATGCCGCCAAATTCTCAGAGTATGC
Organism: Candidatus Limisoma sp.; assembly: GCA_051872155.1. Lineage (GTDB taxonomy): Bacteria > Bacteroidota > Bacteroidia > Bacteroidales > Muribaculaceae > Limisoma. Next base: position 12,683 of record JBJEDO010000084.1, on the reverse strand, counting down.
CAATCGAAACAACGCAAAGAAATATACTTGCGCAGATGGATAACATTAAATAGATTATTACCAACGTTCGCTATTACGGATACAATTGCATAAATAATAACGTCATCCTTTTCGCGCACACAAGTAAGAAGCAAAACGAATGAAAGACATTTGACAAGCAGAGAACGAATTGTTATGTATTTGAAATCTTCTATGCCTTGAAAGAACCAGTTGACCGAAAGAGGTCCTAAAATAATGCCTATCGACATAACATAGAACAATTCACGGTGTTCACTAATTCTCGGCACACATAAATCTAATATCAAAACAGCCGAATAAGCAATAAAGGTCGTTACGACATTAAGCAAAAAAACTTCGACTGTCAATTTGCTTCGCTCAACCAAGCTGTCACGATGTTGCGCAATTTTGCGAGTCGCATAAAGAGAAATTCCCAAACCTGCGAATAAAGCAACGTATGAAATTATCGAGTTCAAAAAATTGTACAATCCCAATCCGCTTGGCTCCAATACCCTTGAAACGTAAGGGAATGTAACCAGCGGGAAAAGCAAACCGATAAATGTGTTTGCTATAGAATATAGATAGTTTACTTTTATTGAACTTGACATCTTTTCAATCTTTTATTCACGAATCGGCGGAGGAAGGCTGTGAAGCCGGGGGCGAGGAGGGTGAAGGTCGTGACTGAGGCGGCGGTGACGATGGCGGTGAAGGCGATGGCGTCGAATATCCAGCCGAGCCAAGTGCGATGCCAGCCGTAGCCGTCGAGGGCTGTGCCGATGAGTCGTCCAAGCGCGAAGGCTGCCGCTATGGCTATCGCTGCCGCAAGCAGGTTGCGCACAAAAAGTAGTGCATATCGCCATACGCTGTCTCTGAATCCTTTGGTATAGAGGAAGATTGGCTTCCAAATGTGAACTATAATGCCCAACGACACGAGTGGGCCCATCAACACGCCCGTGAGCCCCCAAAGCGAGCCGAACGCCATTGCCGAAGCGATAAAGAGGATTGTCTCGGTGGCGGGCGCCCAAATGTCGTAGAACAGCCCGTAGCCGTTGAGGAATTGGTCGGTTGTGCCGCGTAGCACGGCGAGGAAGAACTGCAAGCATACGAGTGCTACAACGAGGTCGGGCAGCAGGAGGCTGTCGCCGAGCCAGAGGCGTACGAACGGCGAAATGAGCACGTAAAGGCACGCCGCAAAGATGGCAGCCACACAGAATCGCATCGAAAAGAGCTCGCGGTAGAAGCTCTGTATCTTTTGGCTGTTGCCCTCCGAGATGAGGTTGCCCACACCGGCGGTTGTGCTGTCGAGGATGCCCGAGATGAACAAGCGCACGCGGTCGCTGATGAGCGTGTAGTTGCTGTAGATGCCCACAACAGGCAGCGAAACGTAGGCGTAGACGAGCATCGGCGTAATCTGGAACTGCACGAACGACGCAATTTTGTGGACGAAAAGTTGCTTGATATATTTGCCGATTTCGGGATATTTCTTGAAAAGCCCCCTACCGAGACGCACTTCTGACGCAAGCCAGGGATAGGTTTTCGCGATTTTGCGGTTGAGGATGATGGAGTTGGCAATTCCGGCAAGGATTTCGATAGCGAAAAAGAGTATGAAATTCTTGAAATAGAGAGCCAACGCCATCTGAATGAGCACCTTGGCGCTCGTCGTGATTTGGAAATAGCCCGTCACGACGTAGTTGCGCTGGTCGGCGGCGAGGAGCGTGATTTTGTAGTTGACGAAGTAGCCGAGCAACGAGGCAGCGAGGAACGCGTAGTAGCCGAAGTAGATGACGGGCAGCGAGAACGGCGTGTCGGCAAAGATGAGCGGCAAAAATGCCGATAGCACGACGCCGGCGCCGAGGATAACGAGCCCGATGCAGCGGTAGAGGAAGCCGAAAACGGAGATAATCTCGTTGATGCGGCTGCGGTCGCCGTCGAACAGCGGCTTGTAGAGCACGTAAGCGATAGCCGTCGACACGCCGAGTTCGGCGAGGTTAAGAAATCCGAGCAGACTCTGTAGCGCGCCGGTCAAGCCCACGAAGTCGATGCCGAGTCGGTCGATAAACACCTTGCGCGTAAAGAACGCCACAGCGAGTGCCACGAAGTAGCACGCCGTGTTGACTTTAGCGTTTAGCAGGCTTTTCTGTGTGCGCGATTCGGCAGGCATAGCGGATTAACGGTTGCCGTACATTTCGTCGTAATACTTGAGGTAGTCGCCCGAGGTAACGCGGTCGACCCACTCTTCGTTGTCGAGATACCAACGGACTGTGCGTTCGATGCCCTCCTCGAACTGGAGGCTCGGTTGCCAACCGAGTTCGCGTTGCAGCTTGCGGCTGTCGATGGCGTAGCGCAGGTCGTGTCCCTGGCGGTCGGTGACGTAGGTAATGAGGTCGAGCGACGCGCCTTCGGGGTTGCCGAGCAGGCGGTCGACGGTTTTGATGATTACCTTGATGATGTCGATGTTTTTCCACTCGTTAAAGCCGCCGATGTTGTACGTGTCGGCAACCGTACCGCGGTGGAAAATCAGGTCGATAGCCCGCGCGTGGTCTTCCACGTAGAGCCAGTCGCGCACGTTTTCGCCTTTGCCATATACGGGCAACGGCTTGCGGTGGCGGATATTGTTGATAAACAGCGGAATAAGCTTCTCGGGGAACTGATAAGGACCGTAGTTGTTCGAGCAGTTTGTCACGATGGTCGGCATGCCGTAAGTGTCGTGGAAAGCGCGCACAAAGTGGTCGGACGACGCTTTCGACGCAGAGTACGGGCTGTGGGGGTTGTATTTCGTCGTTTCGAGGAAATACTCCGAGCCGTAGGCGTGATAATGCTGCGACGAAGCCGCGGTTGTGAAGGGCGATTGGATGCCTTCGGGATTTGTCATTTCGAGTGCGCCGTAGACCTCGTCGGTCGAGATGTGGTAGAAGAGTTTGCCGTCGTAGCGTTCGGGCAACGATTCCCAGTAGGTTTTTGCAGCCTGCAGCAGCGAGAGCGTGCCCATGACGTTGGTCATCGCAAACGCGAACGGGTCGCGAATCGAGCGGTCGACATGGCTTTCGGCGGCGAGGTGAATGATGCCGTCGACGTTGTATTTGCGGATTATCGCCATAACAGCCTCGAAGTCGCAAATGTCGGCGCGTTCGAACGAATAGTTGGACGCCGCTTCGACGTCTTTGAGGTTCTCGAGATTACCCGCGTAAGTGAGTTTGTCGAGATTAACGATATGATAGTCAGGATATTTGTTGACGAACAGCCGCACGACGTGCGAGCCGATAAACCCGGCGCCGCCGGTGATTATGATGTTGCGTTTTGCCATTATGATTGATGGGATTGTAAGTTTTTAATGCAGAATTTCAGCGAGTCGGTCCAGTATGGGACGTCGACGCCGAAGACGGTTTTGATTTTAGTCTTGTCGAGCACGGAATAGCTCGGGCGAACAACTCGGCTGGGAAATTCGTCGCTATGGCACGGACTGATGTTGCAAGCAGTGTGCCCGGCATATTCCGCAATCATTTTTGTAAAGTCGAACCACGAGCAAACGCCCTCGTTCGAGAAATGGTAGATGCCGTCGTTGCCGACGTACTTGCGATGCTCGACGATGTCGAAAATCGCGCGAGCGAGGTCGAGAGCATAAGTCGGCGAGCCGACTTGGTCGAACACGACGTTCAAGTTCGGACGTTCCGCGGTGAGCGAAAGCATCGTTTTGACGAAGTTTTTGCCGAATTCGCTGTAAAGCCAAGCCGTGCGAATGATGATGTGTCGGCAGCCGATGCGCGCAATGGCTTGTTCGCCGTGAAGCTTCGTCAAGCCGTATACGCCGGTAGGATTCGCCGGCAGGTCTTCGCGGCATGGCGTGTTGCAGTTTGCGCCGCCGAACACGTAGTCGGTCGACACGTGGATGAGCACGCCGTCGACGTTGCGCATCGCTTGCGCAAGGTTTTCGACAGCCGCGGCGTTGAGCGTTTCGGCAAAGTCGGCATCGTCTTCCGCCTTGTCGACGTTCGTGTAAGCTGCGCAGTTGATGATAGCGCCGATATTTTGACTGCCGACAGCCTCGGCGACAGCCGCAGCGTCGGTAATGTCGAGCTCTGCGACGTCGGTAAATATGTAATTGTCGGCGGAATTCGCCGTCACGATACGCATTTCGTTGCCAAGTTGTCCGTTGGCTCCGGTTACGAGAATATTCATAAATTTACGTTTTTGAAAGTTGCGCAAAACGCTGCTTAATGCCGCATTTTGCCCTGTCGTACATGTTTGCCGCCAAGATTGGCAAAGCAAGACCTACAATAGTATATAATATCCAAAAATATTGATTGTTGTCGACAATTATCGGAAAATCCGCCAAGCGAGCAATCGGGAGGTCGTAGACGGCGATTTTGAGCAAGTCGACGACACGGAATGCAAAGAATTGCAGCAAAAGTATCGGCATTGCGTACTCTCCGATATAAGAAAGCGCCGACAGCGCCTTGCCGCGAAGCATTTGGCAGAAATAAATAATAGCAAACGCCGCAAGCATCGTTGCAAAGAAATATTTCGGCAGATTCCACCATGTGGTGTTGAAATTATCTTCGTATCCCCACATCGCCCAACTCGACAGCGCCGTAAAGACGGCAACGGTAAACCAATTGCTCAAGCTGCGCCAAGGAGTGCGTGCGAAGACGTATCCGCAAAGATAGATGGCGGTTGCGAGCAGCGTTTTGGGATAGAGCGTCGGGATTTGTGCGAGATACGGTATGTTGTAGAAATTTGCAGCCACAATCAGAACAAGCAGAGCCACCGTAAGCATCACGGCAGGATGGTAGGCGTCGCCGAGCAGCCACTGCGACAGTTTGATAGCGACGAAAGCAAACAGCGTGGCGTAGAGCAGCTCTTTGAGAAACCAAAAGCACCCAAGCAGGTTGTCGCGCTCTTGCATCGTAAGGACGCTGAAAACCCGCTGCCGGATTTGCTCGGCAGAATAGTGGTCGGTATATAAATGAATGTTGGCTAACATATTGTGGCTGAACAAACAAATCAGCATAAATAACACATAAGGTATCCAAAGTCGGCGAAAACGACGTGCGATGAAACGCCCGGGATGCTGCAGGTGTTCGTCTTTGAGGAACATCCCCGAAATAATGATGAGAGCACCCAACTGCAGAAACAGAATGACGTGTTGCAACGCTTGCGGCGGCACGGCATGGAATGCCACGATTGTAAATGCGCAAAAGCCTTTAGCAGCTGAAATATGTGGGTCGAATCCCGCACGCTCCATTCCGACTACTTATATAAATCTTGCGAAAAGTCGAAATCGAGAGGCGAATCCGCCAATTTTGCGCGAACCAAGTCTTTCTCCGAAAGGATAGCCTTGTCGAGAGGGATTTTCCAATCGATGCCTAAAGCGTCGTCGATAAGTTGTATGCCGCCTTCGCTTTGCGGAGCATAAAATTCATCACATTTATATTGAAAAACAGCCACGTCGGAAAGCACGGCAAAGCCATGTGCAAAGCCCTTGGGAATAAAGAACTGCAGATGATTGTCTTCCGAAAGTTCGACAGCCACATGGCGACCGAAAGTCGGCGAACCGGCACGGATATCGACTGCAACATCGAGCACACGACCTTTGACGCATCGCACAAGTTTGCTCTGCGTGTAAGGCATTTTCTGATAATGAAGTCCACGCATTACGCCGTAGGACGACATCGACTCATTGTCTTGCACGAAATGAATGGGACGAACTTTTTCGTCGAATTCGCGCTGTGAGAACGACTCAAAGAAATAGCCTCGCGCATCAGTGAAGATTCGTGGCTTTATAATGACTACGCCCTCTATTTCTGTTTTAATTACATCCATCAATCCAAGTTATTCTTTCCGGTATGCTCAAGTTCGTTAATCACTTTGAGCAAATATTTACCATATTGATTTTTAATCATCGGTTGAGCCAGTGCTCGCATCTTATCCTTGGTAATCCAGCCCTTGCGATAAGCGATGCCCTCCAGACAAGCGATTTTCAAGCCTTGACGCTTTTCGATGACTTCCACAAAAATGGAAGCCTCTGCGAGCGAATCGTGCGTGCCCGTATCGAGCCAAGCGAAGCCGCGTCCGAGAGTGGAAACGAGCAGCTGCTTATCGTCGAGAAATTGCTTATTGACCGACGTGATTTCCAATTCGCCGCGAGCCGACGGCTTGATATTTTTTGCCACTTCGACCACTTTGTTGGGATAGAAGTACAATCCGACAACAGCGTAGTTCGACTTGGGATTTTCCGGTTTTTCTTCGATAGAAAGGCAGTTGCCTTTGTCGTCGAATTCAGCCACACCATAGCGCTCGGGATCGTCGACCCAATAGCCGAAAACGGTAGCTTTGTTGTTCTGTTCGGCATCGACGACCGCTTGGCGGAGAATGTTGCTGAAGCCGACGCCGTGGAAGATGTTGTCGCCAAGCACCAGGCAAGCAGCATCATTGCCAATAAATTCTTCGCCGATGATGAAAGCTTGAGCCAAGCCGTCGGGCGAAGGCTGCACGGCATATTCAAAGCGCACACCAAAGTCGCTGCCGTCGCCAAGAAGTCGCTTGAACCCCGGCAAATCATCCGGCGTCGAAATAATCAAAATATCGCGTATGCCGGCAAGCATCAACACCGAAATCGGATAGTAGACCATCGGCTTATCGTAGATGGGTAGCAACTGCTTGCTGACGCCTTTAGTTATCGGATAAAGACGCGTGCCGGAACCTCCTGCCAAAACAATACCTTTCATATCCTACTTTTCGTTATAATCGTAACCATATCCATAGCCGTAGTTGTAGCCGTAACGATAGCTATAACCATATTTGCCCGTATGAGCTTGATACGTGCCGTTGAGCACTAAGCCGAGGTTGCAATATTTCTTGTCGGTATAGAGTTTTTCAATAGTCGGGAGCATAGAGCGCTCAAGCAATTCCGCACGAATGACGAACAGAGTATTGTCGACAAAACGGTTGATGATTTGCGAATCGGCAACGATTTCGATAGGCGGACAGTCGATAAACACATAGTCGTATTCTTGACGAACGCGCTTCATAAGTTCCTCGAAGCGACTGTCGAAGAGCAATTCCGTCGGGTTGGGCGGAATCTTGCCAACCGGAATGACATCAAGATTCGGATTTTGAACTCCGCGCATAATTATTTCGTCGTACGACAATTTGCCAATCAGATAGCCCGAAATACCTCTTTCTGGCGCATCGAAAACCTTGCTCAAGCTTGCTTTACGCATATCCAAGTCGATTGCCAGCACACGTTTACCTTTGATGGCAAGCGACATGGCGATATTCGACGAGATAAACGTTTTGCCGCTACCCGGATTTGCAGAAGTCAGCATAACAACCTTTGCGCCGTCCGACTCGGTTACCATAAATTCCAAGTTGGTACGCACAACGCGGAATGCCTCGTTGATGACATTTCTATTCTTCTCTTTGACAACGATACCGACATTCGGGGTTTCACCTTTGCGGCGTAGGCCAAAGAACGAAGGAAGGCGGAAGCGACTGCGCTTTTTAAAAGCCATCGGAATTTCGCCCACGAAAGGAATTGTAAGGCTCTCGAGGTCGGCACGTCCGCGAACTTTATCATTCATATTTTCGATGATAAAGAGCACCAACAACGGAATGAACAAACCTAAAACGATAGCAATCATATAGATGTTTCTGCGCACCGGAGTTGTCGGAGCCGAGCTGCCGAACGGTTGCATAATGACGCGCGTCTTGTTCGAACTATAGGCTTGCGAAAGCTCGTTCTCTTCACGTTTCTGCAATAGGAACAAATAGAGCGACTCTTTGACCTTCTGTTGACGTTCGACCGAAAGAAGATGCTTCGCCTGTTCGGGATTTGCAGCGATTTTCTTTGTGGTCTCACGCTGGCTACGCTCAAAACTTGCAATCTGAGTCTTCAGCGAGACAATATAATTGCTCAACGATTGAGAGATGGCAGCTCGCATCGACGACAATTGATTGTCCATATCGGCGGCAACAGGATTCTTTTCGCTACTATTGGCAACCAAACTGTTACGCTGCAACAACAACGTGTTGTATGAATTGATTTGGCTCTCAACCGCTTGATTGTTTACGCCGGCATTTGCCGGTAAGAGTTGCTTGTTGTCGGTATGGCTATTAACGAAACCTGCCACATACTGAGCAATCGAAAGTTGTGTGTTGAGCGTCAGCAATTGAGCGTCGTTTTGACTCGATTGACTCATATAAAGTCCGGATGCGGCTTGAACGTCGGGAAGGAGTTGCGAACTCTTGTAGGACGAAATATTCTCATCAACATTTCCCAATTCTTTTTCAATAACAGCAAGACGGTCGTTGATAAACGCCGAAGTGCTTACCGCCACTTGATTCTTATCTTCAATCCATTTTTCATTGTAGACTTGAATTAAAGTATTCATAATATCGACGGCACGTTCCGGACAAGTGTCATTGTAGGTCATTTTGACAACCGCCGACATTTCATCGTTAAGCTCTACCGACAGACCGCCAAGGAGCCCCACCCCGGCATTGTAAATGCTCGTTTTACCAACTAAAATCGGCTCTTGATCTTCTACCGAAAAAGCCACGGTCGGGGTTACGATTACCTTACCGATAGGCGTTTGAGTGGCAGCGCCAAACGTGGTTTTGATAGTCTTCTCATATATATCTTCGTCCTTGTAAAACGCAGAGAGTTCAACGTCTTTGGCACTAAGAATACGAACCGTCAGACCGGCGCCGACATCGTCGGGAATGTCGACCAACGAAACGCTGACAGGCAACGATTTGCCATAAAGCGGACGGTTGTAGAAACGACCTTCAACCATATAACTCATATTCAGTTGCAAGCGTTTGGCAACGTCAATCATCAGCGAAGGCGACTGCAAAGCCACCATTTCGTTGAACACATTGGTGCGTTGATTTGCCAATCCCATCGTCGCAAACGATGTGCTGATTTCTGCTGAAAGGTTCGACTCGCCGCTATACTCGTCTTTAAATAGCAAGGTTGCTACTCGCGTATAGACAGGCGGCGTTTTCATAATGTATAGACAAGCCAATCCCAAAGCAAAAATCATCGAAATCACAAACCAATACCATTTTGAGAGGCATAGGTAAAGCAAATCTTGAATACGCATAAATTCGCCCAATTGGGACGACTGTTTGGTAGTATTTTGTTTGTTTTCCATAATAGTATACTATTTAAATACGAGGACGGCAATGGTTGTTAAAAGCGATGCTAAAGACATCCAGAAAGAGATGTTTCTCACACTGTTGCCGTTGACTGTCGATTGACGCGCTTTCATTGAATTAGGCTCGACGTAGACCACGTCATTTTGCTGCAAATAGAACACCGGCGATTCGTAAACACCTTGACCGGACGTCAAGTCGATAGAATACACACGATGGACACTTCCCTCGTCGCGAATTACCTTGATATTGTCGCGACGACCTTGGATGGTCAAATCGCCGGCAAGGCTAAGTGCATCAAGGATAGTGATGCGGTCGCGTTCTATCGGGTAACGACCGGGGGTTTTCACTTCGCCAAAGACCGAAATGCCGAGGTTGAGAAACTCGACGGTAATGACAGGGTCTTTCACAAAATTTTTGCTGACCAGTTCCGACTTAATCAACTCCGAAATCTGCGATTTTGTCTTACCCAAGACATTGAGTGCCCCCAAGACCGGGAAATCGATGGTTCCCTGCGAGGTAACCGTATAGCCCAAAACGACTTTATTCGACGACATATTAGTTTCCGACAAGTTGAAGAGATTTACGAGCACCTCGTCTTTACTGCTGACACGGATATATAATTTGTCGCCCGGCTGTGCAACCACCTCCGACGACATTTGCATTTTCTTTATCTCTTGTCCCGGTTGTAAATCTTGAAAATAGTTCACTTTCTTTTCAACTGCGCACGAAAATGCAACAGTGCTGAGAAGTGTGATAATCAATAGTCTTATAATTTTCATCTCGGTCTAATTTTGTGAGGTTTTTCGTTTTGTGATAAATCTTGAAATAATAATATTTGCTACAGTATAGATTAATACATCTGCCACCAAAAGTATGTTTATGTTTACATAAGAATCCAAAGCAATATTGCTCAACGTGAGCAGCAACGAGAACGACACAATCGAAATCAAAGCCGAATGCTGACTCAGACCCGCTGCCAAGAGTTTGTGATGGATGTGATTTTTGTCGGGCAAGAACAGGTTGGAATGATTGCGCAGTCGGAGCATGACAACCCTGAACACGTCGAAACTCGGCACGATGAGCGGAGTGAATGCCACCAATGCGGGATTGATTTCCATTTCGACGAGACCTTCGTCAGCCGACATCAATCGCAACGTCATTGCACTGAGGATAATACCGATTGTAAGCGAGCCGGTATCGCCCATGAAGATTTTCTTGCGCTTTTGGACGTTTCCAAATACGTTAAAATAGAAGAAGGGCAAAAGCACGCCGAATGCCGAGAATGCTATCAGCGCAAAGATAAAATCGTCAACTTTTAAAAAGACGAATCCATAGACGAACAAAGCAACAGCCGACAGTCCGGAAGCCAAGCCGTCGATTCCGTCAATGAGGTTTATCGCATTAATAAAAAAGACCACCATCAGCACCGTCAGAGGATAACCCACAAAAGCAGACATTTCCCCTATTCCCAACAGTCCGTGGAAGTCGAACAGCCACAGGCCGGAGGCTACAAACGAAATGCCGCAAACGATTTGAACGATGAACTTGGCACGATATCTTACGCCGATTAAGTCGTCGGCAATGCCTACAAGATAGAGCAAGATGCAAGAGCAGATAAATAGCGCCACCTGTATCGAGTCTTTTCCGGACACAGGGAATATTTGCACATCGTCGAACAGCATATTGAGCGCGATGATTAACATCACCGAAAACAAAATCACCGGGCCGAAGGCAATACCACCCAAACGCGGCACCGTGCTCGAATGAATCTTTCTCTCATCCGGCATATCGAACAATTTCTTACGAAAAGATATCAACAATATCTGTGGTATTAGAATGCCGGCAAGCAAGCAACTCAACAATACAGCTCCGACACAGTAATACATGCACTCACTATCCATTAGTTTTAAAGTTTTTATAGCGTAATAGAACCTCTACATTTCTCGAAAGCACATATTTTGGGGACACCGATTGCCACTTAACAAACAAGCAATCAGTCGATTACCAAAAATTGCGTATATCTTACAACACAAAATGAATTATAAGTTCTATCAACGTAGTTCGTTAATATTGCACAAAGTTACAAAATAAACTTTACATAGCCATCACTTTTGGTCAAAAATCTACGAATCTCGGACTGAGTCTGATTGCGATATGTCACATACGAGTGCCGATAAGAACCGACACTCTATAGAATTATTTCAATAGTATGCAGAATTATCAGTCTTTCGTTATGCCCAACTCTTTTCCGAAGCATCTTTTGAACTCGCTTTCAAAGTTTGGAGTAAGCACATTCTTTCCCATTGCCTCTCGGACCTCCCGCATCGTCCAGAAACGGCCTCCATCGAGTTCTTCGGTTGACGGATTTATCTCACCATCGTAAGTTGTTCGGTTCACATAAACAAGTTCGCGCTCTCGTCGGCTTTCAAACACATACTTGTCAACAAAAACAGGGACAAAATCCGTAATTCCGAGTTCCTCACGCACCTCACGTCTTAGAGCCACATCCGGGGTCTCACCATAGTCGATATGTCCGCCAACGGCGGTGTCCCATTTCCCGGGTTGTATGTCTTTCCAATTCGGACGACGCTGCAGATAGATTTCGCCCTTTGAATTGAACACATGAAGATGCACTACGGGATGAAGTAGCCCGGAGCCGCTATGGCACTCGCCTCTTGTGGCAGAGCCAATGACTGCACCATTTTCATCTACTATCGGGAATATCTCTTGCTGATTATCCATATTTGTTTCATAATTTGAACCGTCGCCAAAGCCAACGGGGTATTCTTCTCCAAATTGCCGTCAAAATCCTATATTTCCGGTCAATTACACGAATATGCTTACGTTTGTTGATGGCATAAACAATCTCCTTTGCCACATTTTCCAGTCGAAGCATCATCGGGTAATGAAAATCGCCATTCAGCAAAGGCGTATCAACAAATCCCGGACGTACGTCAGTAAAGTGAATATCAAGTCCGCGACTGTGAGCCTGCTGTTCGAGAGCCTGGAGATAGACGTTCTGCATGGCTTTTGTGGCTGAATAGGACGGCGCGGGACCAAGGCCTTTAGTTCCGGCGATGGAGGTGATGGCTGCGATGTGTCCGTATCCTTGCGTGGCGAAATAACGATACGCCTCACCAATCATTCGCACAAAGCCAATGCCGTTTGTCCTCACCGTTGCCAGTTCTATATCCTCTTTTAATTCTCGGTTCTGCTTTCCTATGCCCGATGCGTAGAAAAACAAGTCCATGCCGCCCAACTTCCCGATAAGTCTTTGCAATGCTTCCGTTGCTTCGTCGGTTGTCACGTCGATATACTCTATAGCCGCCGCGCCGATATTTTGAAGCAGTTCAACACGTCTGGCTGCGACACCAACAGTCCAGCCTTGTTCTATCAGAATCTTTGCAACTTCCATACCAATACCGGAAGATGCACCGACGACTATTACTTTCTTTCCACGTTGTTTCATAAGCTATCCTCCTACAAGTTTCAGACCACACCACACCGCAAAAATACCGACGACAACG
>JBJEDO010000083.1:6266-16057 GCA_051872155.1 Candidatus Limisoma sp. | reverse complement strand
CTTCGCTGCTCTGATTGGCGCACATTTGGCACATTTGCGACAATAATTTGAACAAGACAGGGTATTGTTGCGGCGTATTTCGCATAAATTTGCTATGTTAATCTTAACGTAAACAATTTATGAGAAAAATACTTCTTACGATAGTAGCCGGCATGGCGATGGCAACAAGCTTGCAAGCGGCAGTTGTCGACAATCTGCGCTGCGAGTATGCCACGACGCCGTTGGGCATCGACTGCCCGCATCCGTTACTGAGTTGGCAAATGAAAAGCGACGAGCGCAACGCCGCACAGAGCGGCTGGCAGGTGATGGTGGCAAGCAGCAAAGAATTGCTCGACGCCGACAGCCCGGACCTGTGGGACAGCGGACGCCGCACCGGCAGTTCGGTAACGACGGAATACGAAGGCAAAGCGCTGCGGTCGTTCAGCCGCTGCTATTGGAAAGTTCGCATCTGGGACGAGAAAGGGAAGGCTTCGCGCTGGAGCACGACTGCACAGTGGGCAATGGGCGCACTCGACGCGTCCGACTGGGCGCCGGCACGCTGGATTTCGGCAAAGCCCGATTCGGTGTGGTGCAAACAGTGGCAGCAGCAAAAAGCATGGGAAAAAGAGCGCGAAAAACTCGACTGGCCGCTATTCAACGGCATGAATAAGACAATTTGGGACATCGCCGAAATGACCGAACCCGCCTACGACCCGTCGCCGCTTATGCGCAAATCGTTTGCAGTAGCGGCTGAGCCTGTAAGGGCAATGCTCTACGTCACCGGCTTGGGCTACTACGAGGCGTTCGTCAACGGGCAACGCGTCGGCGACAGTGTGCTCGACCCCGGATGGACATACTACAACAAGCACACCGCCTACGCGGTCTACGACGTGTCGACGATGCTTCGCCGCGGCGACAACGCCATCGGATTGATGATTGGCCGAGGTCAGTATAATCCTCTGAGTAACGACATTTGGCGTCTGAATCAAAGCGAATGGGTGGGACAGCCCAAGGCATTGGCTCTGCTTCGCATCGAATATGCCGACGGCACGGTGAGCGAGATTGGCAGCGACGCCTCGTGGCGCATCGCCGCCGGACCGATTGTCTACGACGACACCCGTCTGGGCGAAATCTACGACGCTCGCCTCGAGAGCGATGGCTGGAACCGCGCACGCTTTGACGACTCGGCGTGGACGCCCGCAGTGGAAGTCGATTGGAATGCGTCATTAAAATATCAAGTACAGCCGCCGATTCGACGGTTTGCCGGCATCAAACCCGTGAAAACCATCGTCCGCAACCCGAAAGAAACGGTCTACGACATGGGCAAGAACCTTGCCGGCTGGGCACGAGTGAAGGTCGCCGGACAGCGTGGACAGCGCGTGCTGGTTGAATATTGCGAAGTGGTCAGCGACACGCTGTTGGTGCCGTGGCTGCCCGACTATCGTCGCACGTTTCCGATGGATGTGGAAGAATATGCCCGGTTCTACGACAGCGAAATGCGCGTAAGGCAGCAGAACGGCTACATCCTCAAGGGAGACGCCGACGGCGAAACTTTTGAATGTCATTTCTCATACAAGGGATTCCAATATGTGCGCATCACCGCCGACGACGGTGTGAAAGTGCTCGGCGTGGAAAGCATCCCCGTGCACACCGACTTGCAGAGCGCCGGCTCGTTTGAGTGCAGCGACGATGCCATCAACCGACTGCAAAGCAACAGCATCAACTCGATGTTTAGCAACTTTATAAGCATTCCCACCGACTGCCCGCACCGCGAAAAGCAAGGCTGGACAGCCGATGCCTTCATCGCTGCCGAGGCGGCAATGTACAACTTCGACGTGGCAAACTTCTACCGCAACTGGTTGCGTTGTCTTGTCGACTCCGAAAGCCCCGACGGCTCGCTGCCGACCGTGGCTCCCAGCACAAACTACGACATCAACAGTTCCACAACGTGGCCATCGGCTCTCATGCGCATGTCCGCCGACCTCTACAAGCACTACGCCGAACTGCGTCCCGCTCGCGAGTATATGGGCTGCATGAAGAGATTCCTTCTCAACAGTTCAAAACGCACCCTCAATGGAAATCCACGGATTATCAACGATGTGCTCGGCGACTGGGTGTCGCCTACATACGACAAACCGGGCTTCACTATGGCACCACCGGAAGGCACGCCCTACTATGGCACGGCAGCGCACGCTTACTGCCTCCGAGCCACCTCGGAATTGGCTCGCCTGACGGGCGACGCAGCCGTTGCCGACAGCCTGCAGCGTTGCGCAAAAGCGTTTACCGAGGGGTTCAATCAAGAGTTTTTCGACGCGTCGACGGCATCCTATCATGGCACAATCGCCACTGACGGCTACCGACAAGCACCTGCCGCCGTTGCCCTCGAATACGGACTTGTACCTGAGGAGAGCCGGCAACCCGTGCTCGAACGACTGATTGCCGACCTGGCGGCGCACAACTACCGCATCGGCACAGGATTTCTCGGCACGCCGGCAATTATGAACTACTTGCCGCTGCACGACCCCGAAACAGCCTACCGCATCGCCACACAGCCCGAATATCCCGGATTCACCTATATGCTCAGCAACAATTCCACCACGATGTGGGAGAACTGGGACGGCCGCGCATCGCGCAATCACCTACCCTTCGCACTTATCAGCGCATACTATTATAAGTTCCTTGCCGGAATACGCGCCGACGAGCCGGGATTTGCATCGTTCACGATAGCACCGACCGCCGTCGAACATCTCACATGGGTAAAAGCGCACCACGACTCGATGTATGGCAGAATCGAAAGCGAATGGCATCGCAAAGGCGACCGTTTTACGCTCAAAGTGACAGTGCCCGCCAATACACGTTGCACCGTGGTCGTACCGTCGCGCAACGGCAACGAAACCCACCGCATCGGCTCCGGACGATATACCTTCACCAGCAAGTTGTAAAATGTAAATACATACACTTTCACCGCTCACCCGTGAGGTTAATATGTGTTAATTTCGCCAAAAGTCCCTCATAAAAGTGTAGCGCCGGGCGCAAAAGTCCCTCATAAAAGTGTAACGATTTTTACAAACTGCTGATTATGTGGTATTTACACAATCGCACAACTTATACAAATAAAATATGCATATTATTTCACCACACTCACATAAATAACCAATAAAAAGTAAACTCATTTACTGTTCCAAAGCGGCGCGGAGGAGGCGGAGGGCTTCTTCGGGAGAGCCGGTTTGGTCGAGCAGCGTGACAAACTTCGAGCCGATAATGGCACCGGAAGCATTTGCCATGGCTGACGTGAGCGTCTGGCGGTTGCTGATGCCGAAGCCTATCATTCGCGGATTGCGCAAATTCATGGCGTCGATTCGGCGGAAATATTCTTGCTTGGCTTCGTCGAAACTGCGTTGCGCGCCGGTCGTTGCCGCCGACGAAACCATATAGATAAATCCGTCGGTATGGTCGTCGATGAAGCGAATGCGTTCGTCTTCGGTTTCGGGCGTAATGAGCATAATGATGCGCAGCCCGTAGCGCTCGCTGACAGGGCGAAAATCGCGCAAATAGTCTTTGAACGGCAAGTCGGGAATAATAAATCCGTCGACGCCACATTCTGCGGCACGTCGGCAACATTCTTCGAAGCCGAATTGCATTATCGGGTTGAGATAGCCCATCAAGATGATAGGCACATCGATGCCGCGCGAGCGAATGTCGCCGAGTTGGTCGAAGAGCGTGGCGAGAGTCATGCCGTTGCGCAGAGCCTTGGTTGCTGCATCTTGTATCACAGGACCATCTGCCATCGGGTCGCTGAACGGGATGCCGACCTCAATCATGTCGATGCCGCCGCGGGCGAGAGTTTCGATGATGTGCGGCGCGCTGTCGAGGGTTGGATGTCCGGCGCAGAAGTAGAGTGAAAGTATGTTGTTTTTCTTTTCGCTGAAAAGTCGGTTTATTCTATTCATAAGGCAATTGTGTTTTATAAATCGTTTATTTGGTTTAAAAAATCGGCGACGAGGTCGATGTCTTTCACGCCCGGCTCGAGTTCGAAACGGCTGTTGATGTCAACGCCCGCCAGATGCGGATGGATGAAACGGTGCAAAGCGTCAACGCAGTCGATTCCGATGCCGCCGCTGAGCAGAAACGGCGTACGCCCGGTGTAGTTGTCGAGCACGCCCCAATCGAATGTCGTTCCGCTGCCGCCATAGCCGCTGCAATGCGTGTCGAAGAGCAGATAGTCGATGCTGCCGTCGTAGGCGGATGCTCTCTGCGCATCTTCAGCGCCGGAAACGGATATAGCCTTTACCGTAAGCACACCGTCGGGCAGGAGTTCTCGCAAACGGCGACAGAAGTCAACGCTTTCCGCGCCGTGGAGTTGCACACCGCCGAGGCGATTTGCCGCAACTGTGGCTACAATCTCGTCGAGGTCGGCATTGACAAACACGCCGAACGGACGCACATGCTCCGGCACGTAAGCAATCCGCTCGCCGACATAGCGCTTCGAACCGCTCCAGAAGATGAAACCCATCCAGTCGAGGTCAAGCCGTTCCGCACGACGAATGTTGTCGTCGAGGCGCATTCCGCAGAGTTTTCTGATTAGTCGCATCGGTCGATTTCGTTTACGAATTGTGCCAAATGAGCACCAGGATTATCGGTTTTCATAAATCGTTCGCCTATCAAGAATCCGCGATAGCCCGCGCTGCGAAGTTGACGAATGGTAGCAACGTCTGAGATGCCGCTTTCGCTGATTTTCAAGCAATTCGACGGAATTGCATCGGCTAAGCTAAACGAATTTTCGACCGAAGTAACGAACGAGCCCAAGTTGCGATTGTTCACGCCGACAACGTCGATATCGTCGTTGAGATAGTCGAGTTCGGCAATGCCGTGCACCTCCAAGATTGTTTCCAAGCCGAGTTGATGAGCAGTGTGCGCAAGTTGGTGGCACTCTTCGACAGTCAGCGCTGCGGCGATGAGCAGAACGACGTCGGCGCCGATGCATTTTGCCTCAACAATCTGGTATTCGTCAATCATAAAATCTTTACGCAGTATGGGCACGTTCACCACGGGGCGTGCCGCAATGACGTCGTCGGTCGAGCCGCCGAAAAACTCGCTGTCGGTGAGGATTGAGCAAGCCGACGCACCGCCGGCGCAGTACGACGCAGTGACCACTTCGGGACGTGCTTCGCGGTTTATCCATCCCTTCGAGGGAGATTTGCGCTTGAATTCGGCGATTATGCCCGTCGGCGACTCCAGCAACGATTTGCGCAGCGAGCGACGCACATCGTCGATGCCGTCGAGACGCGCCAACAACGAATGCATACTGCAACGCTCCTTTGCGCGAGCCACTTCCTCTCGCTTGTGCGCTACAATTGTTTGTAGAATATCTGCCATATCGGTTTACGAGAAAAATTCAACAAATTGTTTCAACTTCTCAAACGCGCGTCCCGAATCAATCGACTCACGAGCCACGGCAACACATTCTTCGACCGACTTTTCGCCGTCGAGCACACGGATTGCCATAGCGGCATTCACCACAACGACGTCGATTTGCGAGCGCAGCGCCGTACCCTCCAGCACGTTGTCGAAGATCGTCTTAGCCTCCGCACGAGTCGCACCGCCATAGATTTCGGCGCCGTCAATGCGAGCAAAGCCGACTTCCTCGGGACTTATGATGCGTTCGTAGCCGTTGGTCTTGATTTTAAATTCGTCGGTGAGCGACACTTCGTCGTAGCCGTCGATGCTGTTGACGATGCCGTAGTTGATGCCAAGACGCTCATAGACGCGGCTATAGAGGCGCAATTGCTTGAGAGTAGCCACGCCGAGCAACTGATTGCGCGGACGCGAAGGATTGACAAGCGGTCCGAGCAGGTTGAAGCATGTCGGCACGGCAAGGGCTTTACGCGTAGGTCCAACAGCCTTCATTCCGTTGGCAAACAGCGGCGCGTGAAGATAGACAATACCGACCTTATCGAGTGCCTCGCGAAGGCGGTCGACGTCAGCGCAAAACTTTACGCCGTGTTCTTCAAGCACATTGCTCGCACCGCTGACGCTCGTCGACGCGTAGTTGCCGTGCTTTGCCACCTTGTAGCCCGCTCCGGCAACCACAAAGCATGCGCACGTCGAAATGTTGAACGTGTTTTTACCGTCGCCGCCGGTGCCAACGATGTCGATAGGGCTGAACGGCGACAAGTCGACGCGGCGACCCGTTTCGAGCAGTCCTTCGCGAAGCCCGAGAAGTTCGTCGACGGTCACTCCGCGCATCTCCAACGCCGTCAGAAACGCTGCGATTTGCACGTCGGCATAGCGTTGCTCAATTATGTCAAGCATTATTTGGCGAGTCTCGGCTTGCGAGAGTTCTTCGCCTGCGATTATTCGTTTAAGTATCTCTTTCATAGTTCCATCAGTCAATGTTCAACCAATTTTTCAACAACTTTGCACCGTCGGGCGTCAACACAGACTCGGGGTGAAACTGCACGGCGTGCATATTAAATCGACGATGACGCAATCCCATGACTTGCCCTTCGTTGCTCACGGCAGTCACCTCGAGGCAGTCGGGCATGTAAAAGCCGTCGACAACCCACGAATGGTAGCGACCCGCCTCCATGGGGTTAGGCAGTCCGGCGAATATCGGGTCGAGAGGACGGTCGCCTTTGATAAGATAAGTGACGGGCGACTGCACGCCGTGGAAAACGTCGCTGAGATTTATCAGCCGTCCGCCGAAAGCCACTGCTATGGCTTGCTCGCCGAGGCATACGCCAAACATCGGCTTCACTCCGGCATACTCGCGAATGACCGGCAACAGCAGTCCCGCCTCTTCGGGTATGCCCGGTCCCGGCGAAAGAACTATCCTGTCGAACTCGGCAATATCTTTAAGTTCAAATCGGTCGTTGCGCAACACCGTCACCTGCTCGCCCAATTCGCGAAAGGCGTGCGCAAGGTTGTAGGTGAACGAATCGTAATTGTCTACTATAACTAATTTACTCATAATCAATCTCCTCCGTTTTACATTATCTCGGCAATACTTATGGCTTTCTTGAGCGCACCGAGTTTGTTGTTGACTTCTTGAAGTTCGTACTCTTCATCGCTGCGGGCAACGACACCGCCGCCGGCTTGGAACCACAATTGCCCGTTGCGGCTCACGAACGTGCGTATGGTGATTGCCTGATTGAGGTTGCCGTTCAGCCCGATATAGCCGATGCAACCGCCGTACGGACCGCGATTGTGCGGCTCCAACTCGCTGATAATCTGCATGGCGCGCACCTTCGGCGCTCCGCTGAGCGTACCTGCCGGGAAGGTGTCGAAAAACGCTTCGATGGAGTTGGCATCGTCGTTGAGCGTGCCGCTGACACGGCTTACCAGGTGAATCACGTGGCTATAGAACTGCATATCCTTATAGAAGTCGACCTTCACGTCATGGCAGTTACGACTCAAGTCGTTGCGCGCCAAGTCGACGAGCATAACGTGCTCGGCATTCTCCTTGGGGTCGTTGCGCAGATATTCGGCATTGCGTGCGTCTTGCTCGGGATTGCCCGTACGCTTCGTCGTGCCGGCAATGGGGTCGATATACGCCCTACCCCCTTCGATGCGGCAATGCGTTTCGGGCGACGAGCCGAAGATGCGGAATCCGCCAAAGTCGAAGTAGAAAAGATACGGCGACGGATTGATGCTGCGCAAAGCGCGGTAGAGCTTGAAGTCGTCGCCATAGAAGTGCTGCACGAATCGCCGCGAGGGAACCACCTGGAAAGTGTCGCCGCGGAGGCAGTGAGCGATGCAGGCGCGCACGTTTGCCTTGTGCTGCTCGTCGGTGAGTGTCGACGACGTCTCGCCAACCGGATGGAAGTCGTAGACGGGCATCCGCGGATTGTGGATTGCCGCTTCCACGCGGTCGAGCCGGTCGCTTTCGCCCTCAGGCACCATCTCAAGTAGCATCATCTCGCTCTTGTAGCCGTTGAAAACGATGATGTATTTATACAAAATATACAAAATGTCGGGCGCATCGTTGACGCTCTCGGTAGAATCTTTCACGGCGATATTCTCCAGATAGCGCACGGCGTTGAACGACGTATAGCCGTAGAGTCCGCAATAGTTGCTCGCCTCGCCGGTAACCTCGAACGACGCAATGAAATCAGACACGGCGCGAGCGCATGTATAGTCGGCATCGATGGCGTGCCGCTCGCACGTCCCGTCAGGATAGACCAGCGAAGCCGTGCCGTGCGAAACCTCGACGCGCGCTATCGGCTTGAGACCGATGAACGAGCGATTGTTCTCGCTGCCATGGTAGTCCGAACTCTCCATCAATGCGCTTTGCGGAAACAGGTCGCGCAACTTCAAGTAGGTGCTTACCGGCGTATGAATGTCGCCGAGCACGGTCTTATGTACGGTATGATATTTATACTTAGCCATGAGGTTTAATCGTTTATATGTTTCAAATAGGTTTCGATATCTTTGTCGCCGCGACCGCTGACAGTGAGCACCACTACATCGTCGGGGCTGAACTTCAACTTAGGCAGCGCGCCCAGCGCGTGAGCCGACTCCAAAGCCGGAATGATGCCTTCGAGGCGCGTCAGTTCGTAGGCTGCACGAAGCGCCTCATCGTCGTCGACGGCAAGCACTCGCGCACGCCCGCAACTTGCCAAGTTGGCATGGATGGGACCGATGCCGGGATAGTCGAGTCCTGCCGAAATCGAATACGGCTCGACGATTTGTCCGTCGGTGGTCTGCATCACCAGCGTACGGCTGCCGTGAAGTATGCCGAGCGTGCCGCGTTGGATGGTTGCCGCGGTTTGTCCGCTGTCGATGCCCAATCCGCCGGCTTCGGCAAGCACAATCTTGACACGCTCGTCGTCGAGATAGTGATAGATTGTTCCCGCCGCATTACTTCCGCCGCCAACGCACGCCATCAGGTAGTCGGGATAGTCGCGACCGATTTTCTCAAGCAGTTGCTCGCGGATTTCGCTGCTAATCACGCTCTGCAGACGCGCCACCATGTCGGGATAAGGATGCGGTCCGACGGTACTTCCGATGATGTAGAACGTCGTGTCGGGATGGCAACACCAGTCGCGAATGGCTTCGTTTGTGGCGTCTTTCAACGTCATATTGCCCGACAGCACCGGACGCACCTCCGCGCCGAGCATTTTCATCTTCTCGACATTGATGCGCTGGCGCTCGACGTCGGTCTTTCCCATATAGACAACACATTCCATGTTCATCAACGCACAAACCGTAGCCGTTGCCACGCCGTGCTGTCCGGCTCCCGTCTCGGCGATGATGCGCGTTTTGCCCATACGGCGCGCCAGCAAAATTTGCCCAACCGTGTTGTTAATCTTGTGCGCACCGGTGTGATTCAAATCTTCGCGCTTAAGGTAGATTTTCGCACCGTAGCGCTCGCTCAACCGCTTGGCGAAATAGAGCGGCGACGGACGCCCTACATAGTCGCGAAGCAACGTCATATATTCGTTGCGAAAATCGTCGCTATCGATATACTTCAAATAATTCTGTCGAAGATTTTCGACGCACTTATACAGAATTTCGGGGATATATGCACCGCCGAATTCGCCGTAGAAGCCTTCACTGTTTACATTATAACTCATAATCTTACAAAAAAAGAGCCCCACCTGATAAATTTAAGGTAGGACTCTAAGTTATTAATTTCTAAATCATTATATACACATCAAGCAACGCGCTTTAAACTTAGAGCCTAAAGCAACGCCACCAATGCATATTTAATAAATTTGCCATTTTCATATCATTTACGCTGCAAATATAAGCATAAATTCTATAAAAACAAATTTTTTAGCCATTTTTATTCATCCGCAGCGAGATTTTTT
>JBJEDO010000083.1:0-6166 GCA_051872155.1 Candidatus Limisoma sp. | reverse complement strand
AGAACATCAGCATCGCTTTTTTGTAGTCGATGGAATCTACACTGCGAAACGAAATCGGGCAATATCGGTTTGCTATCAATATGCCGTTGCTGATAATTCGCGCAGTGCGCTTGTTTCCGTCGGTAAAGGCTTGAATGTATGAAAGCAGTACCAATGCCAGCAGTGCTTTTTCGAACACTTCGCTTTTACCGTTAATCAGTGCGCAGGAATCTTCAAGTGCCTCTCTGATTTGGAACTCGTTGTCGAGTGGATGATAGTTCGTCCCCGTAATACCGACACGCCGATGACGGATGGCGCATTCCACCCCGAGTTCCTTGGTGAGAATGGCATGAATTTCTTCGATGCGACTCAGCGAAACATCTTTTAGATAATCGGGCACATCAAGGATAAAATCGAGTGCATCCTTGTGGTTAAGCAGCATTATTGCCTCCTCTTTCGTTTTGCCGTCGGCTGTCTTTTTTTCTTTCAACAGGCGCTCAGTTTCGAGCAGAGAATACGTATTACCCTCTATCTGAGAAGATTTCCACGACAAGTCAATGCCCAGACGTTCCATCTCCTTGCGATATTCCACATCGGTCATTTCCGACAAATGTCGGCAAAACTGCGATTGCGCATCGTTCAACAGACTCAATTCGTCGTCGGTAAACAAGGTGACGCCGGGTAAAATTTCGCGAATCAAGTCGAAGTTGAAATGCTCTTGAACCGTACGCTCATCGATATCTTTATCAAAATACGTGTCAAGATTGAGCGGCATTGTGATATGCGCTTGGGGCGTAAGTTTATAGCGAGTAGCCGGACCCTTGCCCACCGGCTCTATATAACCTTTGTCGACGCAGTCGGCAATGATGCGTTTAAGCGTACGGTCGCTTATGTCCTGCGTAACCGCACTGCCTATTTCCGCACGCTTTGAAAGCGGATTGTAATGCAAAAATTGTAATATTTCTACCTCGGTTGTCATCGTGCGAATGTTTAATCGGGACAAATATAGCATTTTTTCAGCCAAAATCGTGCCAATTTGTCCCGATTTTTACCCGTTTTTGCGCAATTTTGTCCCGATTCGGATTCTTATATATTAATAAGGTGTACCACACTGGAGAATCAGCCACCCCACTACGGCACTTGGATTTTGCTCGCAAACCGCCACAAACACCAACAATATGGCATAATTTCAACACACCAAGAAGCATTTAGACAGTATTTCTGAAATTTTTCAATCATTTTGTTTTGTTTTTCTTGCAAGTTTGGAAAATTGTTTTTAATTTTGCAGCGAAAGTTACAATATGAAAGTTAGAGTCAAAATTTGATAGACAAATGAAAAAGAGATGGATTATTTTAATGTCAATCGTTGTTGTTTTAGGTTTGATTGGCGTATTTATGCCAGAGCAACCCGGGCTATGGGAAGCTGACGGCAATTTCGATGCAGCGAACGTTGCATGGATGATTACAGCAACTATTTTCGTATTGATGATGACGCCCGGACTGTCGTTCTTCTACGGCGGTATGGTCGGGCAGAAAAACGTAATCTCGACGATTTTGCAGAGTTTTATTGCCATGGGCATTATCAGTGTGTTGTGGGTAGCTTTCGGGTTCAGCCTTGCGTTCGGCGACGATGTCGGCGGATTTATCGGCAACCCGGCGACGTTCTTTATGTTTAAAGACGTAGGCGCAAAAGTCGACACATTCCTGGCGCCGACAATTCCACTCGCTCTTTATGCTCTTTTCCAGATGAAGTTTGCCATCATAACGCCGTCGCTCATCACCGGCTCGTTTGCCGAACGCGTACGTTTCTCGGCGTATCTGGTATTTATGATGCTGTTTTGCATCTTCGTATATTGCCCGCTGGCGCACTGGACATGGCATCCCGACGGATTTCTGCGCCAATTGGGCGTAGTCGACTTTGCAGGCGGTATCGTCGTGCATGCCTCATCGGGTGTAGCGGCTCTCGCCGGAGCGATTTTCTTGGGACGCCGCAAGCAGAAAGACCATCACGACCCCGCCAACATCCCGTTCGTAATCTTGGGTGCTGCTATGCTTTGGCTCGGTTGGTTCGGCTTCAACGCCGGCTCGTCGCTCGCTGCCGACAGCATTGCCATCAAGGCATTCTTGAACACCAACACAGCGTCGGCAACTGCTATGATGGTATGGATTTTCTTCGACTGTCTGCGCGGACGTAAGCCGTCGGCAATGGGTGCAGCCATCGGCGCTGTGGTCGGACTGGTTGCAATCACCCCGTCGGCAGGCTATGTCACCGTCGGACAAAGCATATTCATCGCATTGGCAACTACGATAATTTGCAACATCGCGGTCTATTGGAAAAACAAAACAACTGTCGACGATGCACTCGACGTATTTCCCACCCACGGCGTCGGCGGTATTTTCGGCACAATTCTTACGGGAATCTTTGTAAACGGCTTGGTTGTAGGCAACGTCGACGTATTCCTTATCCACCTTGCGGCAGTCGCTGCTGTAGGCGCCTACACGTTCGTGGTAAGTTATGCACTCTATTGGATTACCAACAAGATGATACCGATGCGTGTTTCGGCACGCAGCGAGGCTATCGGTCTCGACATCAGTCAGCACGACGAGCACTACGGTGTGATGGCTGACAACTAAAATTAAGGAAAAGCACTATAATGCTTTCATATTCAACAATCAGGCGGACCCGCGGCAAGAGTACCAAGCGGGTCCGCCCTATTTTAATAACCAATTAAAGCAATGTATCCGGGTCAAGATTTTTGCCCTCGATATCTTTAAAGTAGCGATAAGTACCCACTTTAAGTTCCATCGTAGCAGCCTCGTCGGCAACGATGATTGCTTGACGGTGCATCTGCAAAGCGGTGATTGTCCACATCTGCGACACTGCACCTTCGACGCCTTGTTGTAGCGCGCGAGCCTTGTTGTAGCCGTTAACGATAATCAGCACGCTCTTAGCTGCCATAACCGTTCCTACACCGACGGTCAAAGCCGTTTCGGGCACTTTCGTAATGTCGCCGTCGAAGAAGCGCGAGTTGGCAATCTTCGTGTCGAGCGTAAGGGTTTTCATACGAGTTTTGGAAGTCAACGACGAGCCGGGCTCGTTGAACGCGATGTGTCCGTCGGGTCCCACGCCGCCGAGGAACAAGTCGATGCCACCGTACGATGCAATCTTGGCTTCGTAGCGCTCGCACTCTGCAATCGGGTCTGCAGCGTTGCCGTTGAGAATGTTGACGTTCTCCTTCTTTATATTAATGTGGCTGAAAAAGTTGTTCCACATAAACGAGTGATAACTTTCAGGGTGCTCTTCGGGCAAACCGCAGTATTCGTCCATGTTGAAGGTCACAACATTTTCGAAACTAACCTTACCGGCACGATTGAGCTCGATGAGTTTTTTGTACATTCCAAGTGGAGAGCTTCCTGTCGGACAACCGAGCACAAAAGGCTTATCTGCAGTTGGTTGGGCTTCATTGATTCTCTTTGCTACATAGTTCGCCGCCCATTGCGACACTTTTTCATAGTCAGGTTCAATTATTAAACGCATGGTTTTGTAAGTTTGATTGATACCGCAAAATTAAACATAATATTTTGAATTTTCGAAATATAATCGTATCTTTGTAGCGCAAACAAACCATTATAGCAATAAAAAAAGATATTAATACTAAAATTCTGTTAAAAGCGTTTTAGTGATAACAAATAAACTATACCTTTGTATATCCTAAAGGATTTGCAAGATGAAAAATAACTTAAGTTCACAAATCAAATTAGACCAAGTTCCGAAGAAATACTACGCTCCGGAGAACAAATTGGAATTTGCAGCATTATGCCGTGAAGAAAAAGTGTATACCAGCATTTTCGAGACAGCCGACGAAGGCGCCGCACACATCGCGGAAGAAGTGGCGAAAACCATCCGCAAGTCGGTCGATTTGAAAGGAAAATGCGTAGTTGCGCTTGGCGCAGGCAACGCAGTCATTCCGGTCTACACCGAACTGATTTCGCTCTACAAAGCAGGAAAAGTGACGTTCGACAACCTCGTGATTTTCAACATTGCCGACTTTTATCCCTCAGCCGACGGACAACCGAAGACAATCGACCGTCTGCAATCGATATTTATCAGCCAAACAAACGTAAAGCCCGAAAACGTACATACGTTCAACATCGAAGCGCCGCATGCCGACATCTACGAGGCTTGCAAAGCCTACGAAGCCGACATCGACGCTGCCGGAGGGCTTGACCTTGCTATATGCGAAATCGGCGCATCGGGCAACATCGCCTTCAACGAGCCGGGCTCGCAACAATCATCAGGTTGCCGCTTGTCGTTCATCAGCAGCCAAACCCGCCGCGCAATGAGCAGCTACTATAACGTGGAAGTTGCACCGACAACAGCAATAACCCTCGGCGTTTCGAACATTCTCAGCGCAAAACGCATCATCTGCATGTCGTGGGGCGAAACAATGTCGAAAGTGGTTGCAGCCACCGTCGAAGGGCAAATGGGCGAAGCCGTACCGGCATCGTTCCTCCAATCGCACCGCAACGCAGAGGTCGTTCTCGACCTTTCGGCTGCCGAAAAACTTACCCGCATCAACCACCCTTGGTTGGTAACCTCGTGCGAATGGAACAACAAGCTGATTCGTCGCGCCATCGCTTGGCTCTGCCACGAAACAGGCAAACCCATCCTCAAACTCACCAACAAAGACTTTAACGACCACGGGCTCAACGAACTTGTTGCCCTCTACGGCTCGGCATACGACGTAAACATCAAAGTGTTCAACGACATCCAGCACACCATCACCGGCTGGCCCGGCGGTAAGCCCGATGCCGACGACACCTACCGTCCCGAACGCGCAAAGCCCTATCCCAAGCGCGTCATCGTATTCAGCCCGCACCCCGACGACGACGTAATCTCGATGGGCGGCACGCTTAAGCGCCTCGTCGACCAGCACCACGACGTGCACGTGGCTTACGAGACTTCGGGTAACATCGCCGTTGGCGACGAAGATATGTTCCGCTACATCATGGTCAACGACCTTATCGCTGAGCGCTACGGCCTTGACACCGAGACATATCGTCAAAAAAGCCAAGAAATCAAAGACTTCCTGGCAACAAAGAAACCCGGCGACATCGACATCGAAGACCTCCGCTTCCTCAAAGGACGCATCCGCCGCGCCGAGGCTCGTACGGCTTGCAACTTTATGGGCGTTAAGCCGGAAAACGTACACCACCTCGACCTCCCCTTCTACGAAACCGGAGCAATCAAGAAAGGCGACCTCGAAGAGCGCGACGTCAAAATCGTTAAAGACCTCATCGAATCGGTTAAACCGCACGAAATCTTCGTGGCAGGCGACTTGGCAGACCCGCACGGAACGCACAAAGTGTGCACCGACGCAGTCTTTGCAGCCATCGACGAGCTCCTCGAAGAGAAAGCAGAGTTTATGAACGATTGCCGCATTTGGATGTATCGCGGCGCTTGGGCTGAATGGGAAATCGACCACATCGAAATGGCTGTCCCGATGAGCCCCGAGCAGCTCCGCTTCAAACGCAACACAATCCTCAAGCACCAGTCGCAGATGGAAAACGCTCCCTTCTTGGGCGACGACGACCGTCTCTTCTGGCAACGCGCCGAAGACCGCAACCGCGCTACAGCGCAACTCTACAGCAGTCTCGGTCTTGCTTCGTACGAGGCTATCGAAGCGTTTGTTGAATATCATCCAATCAGATAATTTAGCAAGCAACAACAACAAATAAGTGAATCATAGGTTAAGGAGTCCGACGGATCGAGAGATTAGTCGGATTTTTTTATTAACCTGCATTATTCATACAGTTCCTTCTGCAAGGACTAACTGACAACACCTTAGCGCAATGCTCGATCTTCCTCTTTAAAGGTAGGATTTACTACATTCTGCATCGTCATCGCTGTGCTCACGCTAATGCATTGCCATTTAGCCTTTTCGTAACGTAACTGTATGAATAATGCCGGTTAACTTTCGCTAAACCGTAAGTTTTTTTGTATATTCATTTTTTATTGTATCTTTGCAATGAGCAAAAACGAATTGTCTTATGAGCGAGATTGAAGATAAATACATCAGCTTGCTGACCGATTTCGGGTTCAAGCGCATTTTTGGGACCGATATGAATAAAGATTTGCTTATCGGCTTCCTCAATGCGTTGTTTGAGGGTTCGCACGTGATTACCG
>JBJEDO010000082.1:0-16373 GCA_051872155.1 Candidatus Limisoma sp. | reverse complement strand
CGTGTTTCCTTGGCATTGCTGTCAAAAAGCCCGACAATCAGCAGGATTGATAATAGGTATGTTATTCGCTTAATGCTCATTAATGGTCTTGTTTTGTGTTGTTTATGCCGTGAAAGCCACGGCGCTGAACGGGTTTATCGCCTTTCGAATGCAAATATAGCCATTTTAAATGGTACAAGCAAGAAATATTCATATTTTTTGCAACAGACCGCACGAAGTGAAAACATTTCAAACGAAATGACTAATGGCGACAAATGTGTAAGCAAAAAAGTATGTTATACAACACATTTAACAAATATTCTTACTTATTTTTAGTGTCGTTAAAATATTTTTAGCAAATTTGCAACCAAATATGCCAAATTTGGAAACGAATAAAACAAAACTAACATAGATTTATGAAAAAAATAACCTTAGTCTTGGTGTTGTCACTTATAGGTGTGATAAACATGTCAGCGGCGACGCCCGTATTTGGAACGATACAGGCGAATGTCGACCGGATGTATTATTTCGGAGTATCGAAAGGAGCGGGATCAAAATTTACGCGCGAGATTGCGCAGTTGTATTACGATTTGGGTACAAAATACGGTATCCGCGGCGATATCGCATTGTGTCAGTCGTTTGCCGAAACCGGATGGTTTAAGTTTGCCGGCAGTGTAATTACGGCAGACGACAATAACTTCTGCGGACTTGGCGCAACAGACAGTAATGGATATTGGAATAAATGTACATTCTCGACGCCGGCATTAGGCGTGGAGGCGCAGATGCAACACTTGTGGGCATACGCCACGACATCAGCCTTGCCATCGTGGGCAACGCTTGTCGACCCCCGCTTCGACGCGGTTCGTTCGTCGGGCAAGCGCGGAAGTGCGCCCAACTGGGAAAACTTCGGTAACGGCATTTGGGCATCGGCATCGAACTATGCCTCGACAATATTGTCGATTTACAATTCAATGATGGCATACACGTTGCCCGTTTCGCTTAGCGCCGACAAGACTTCGGCAACATTGACCGCCTACCAAGGCGCTACCAAGCCGACCGTACAGGTTAAGATTTCGGCATCAGGCTTGACAAGCGATATGAGCTATAACTCAAGCACAACGGCGTTTGAAGTAACCGCATCCAACTGGGATGCACGCACCGGCGGTACGCTCACCATTGCGCTCAACACGTCGCGCGAGGTGGGTTCCTACAGCGGTTATGTGAAAGTGCAAAGCGGCTCAAACAGCGTGACAATCAACCTCACGGGAACAATCAAAGAGCCGTTGCTCTCGTTTAGCGAAGGCTGGAACTGCAGTGAGACAAAGAGCACGACGACCAAATTCGGTTGGGATGCAACGAAGATACGCAACTTCTGCTACAACGCAGGCAAACTCTATTGCGTGTATGACCACAGCAATATCAAAGTAATCAACGCACAAACCGGAGCCGACATGGGCAACTTGAACTTGTCGAGCGTCGTTAGCGGCGGCACGTATACGTTCTGCGACGTGAAATGCTTGAGCGACGGACACATCGTGGCATGTAACTTGGCGAAAGCCGGTCAAGAACTTCGCGTGTATGCGTGGGACGACGACCAATCGGCACCGTATCTGCTTTACAACACAACCACCGATGTTCGCTTGGGCGACTGCATCGAAGTTAGCGGAGAATGGCTTTGCGACCTGGTTTTGACATTTGCCTACGACACAGGTTCGGAAACCGATATTTTGGAATACAAGCGCAACTGTTCCGGCAACTGGACAACATCGAAGACCAAGGTAACCACCGACGGCTCGACGCAATATGCCATCGGCGCAACACCGCGCGCCTACACCAAGTCGTCAGGCTGGTGGATTGACGGAATTCAGAGCTTCCCGGCATGGACCAAACTCGACAGTTCGAGCAATACGGCAGTAGTACAATGCAAAGTCGATACCGGCGAACCGTGGGGCTCGAGCCATCACGAATTCTCGTGGCGCGGCGTGAAATATGCCGTCAACTTGAAATTTACCGACCGCGTAAGTGGCGATGCAACTTCGACCTACAAGGGCGGTCGCATGCGCGTGATTGTCGACGAGACAGGCAACTTCTCGACAGTAACCCAAGTGGGCGAATATCCGAGCGGCGGACTCGGCACAACGCGTAACACCAACGGTACCGGCGACATTATGGTCAACACCGACGGCAGCTCGTTCGTCGAAGCGTGGGTACTTTCGACGGCGCAAGGCTTTGCATACTATAAATACGGCTCCGTTCCGACCAACAATCCCGACGCGATAGGTCCGGTTAAGCCGCGTCTGACGGCGTCGGAATCGTCGTTGACGTTCAACCAACCGGCATGGACGACAGCCAAGAAGACATTCACCGTGAGCGGTAACGCTTTGGAAGGCGACATCAACTTGTCGATAAGCGGTTCGGAATACTTCACCCTGTCGCAGTCGACCATCAGCAAGTCGGCAGGCTCCGGCACAATCGAAGTGACCTACTATCCCGACAAAATCGGTACACAT
Source organism: Candidatus Limisoma sp. (assembly GCA_051872155.1). GTDB lineage: Bacteria > Bacteroidota > Bacteroidia > Bacteroidales > Muribaculaceae > Limisoma. Next base: position 13,884 of record JBJEDO010000082.1, on the reverse strand, counting down.
ACGGCAACCATCAACATCACGTCAGCCAATGCCGACGCCATCACGGTAAGCCTGTCGGGCGAGGGCACATGGCCGCAAGTTGTCGACGACGATGTTAAGTCGATGACCCAAGTATGGCACAGTATGGGCAACGGCACGGTAAAATCGTGGATGAGCCTCACCGACAACTATTACCGCGCAATGGCGTTCAACGACGGCAAGATTTACGCACTGCATGCAGCGCCTTCGACAGCGCCCGAAATCAAGATTGTCGACGCCTATAACGGAGAATTGAAAGGCTCGCTGAGTGTAAGCGGCATCAGCACCGGATTGTTCTACCTGTCGGACATCGTAGCCGTCGACGGCAAGATTTTGGCATGCAACATTCCGAACGCATCAACACCGTTCATCGTCTATCAATGGGATAGCGACAGCGCAACACCGAAGACCATCATCAGCGACTCCAGCCACGGCGGCGATGCAACCAACAAGTGGTGTGGCGCGCAAATGTCGATAAGCGGCAACTTGACCAACGGCCGCATATGGATAACCAATCACGGTTGCTCGGAAGTATACTACTACACGATTAGCAACGGCAGCGTATCGCAGACGGCAACTACTATTTCACTCACGTCGTCGGGCTCGGCATTCGCCGGCGGTGACGGACGTGGCGCAGCCGACATTATCTACAACGCCGACGGCACATTCTGGTACAGCGGCAAGTCGACCTATCCGACGCTGTTCAGCGCAAGCGGCGTGGCGCAAAAGACAATGAACGGCGCAGCCCTCGGCAACGTAACCTACGGCACGGCGCTCGATATGTTCAACTTCGGCGATAAGAAATATCTTGCGGCAACGACCTACAAGTCGGCGTCGTCGTCGAGCAATGCAGGATTCGTGCTCATCGACGTGACCAACGGTGCGGAAAATGCCGAAACTTATAAAGTTTGGTATCCCGAAAACGGTCTCGGTGGCACAGGAAATGACCAACGCGTTTCGAGCATTTGCCACGACATACGCAACAACGGCGGAACCCTCGACATCTGGGTCGGCGCTTGCAAGCAAGGTATTGCATACTACACCTATAGCGGTGGCAAGAACTCCGCTGTGACGACAGTGCCGACGAAGAAGACCGAAATTATCAGTCGCAACGGACAAATCACGTTGGCAGGCGCTGAAGCACGTCGCATCACCGTCTACTCGATGACCGGTGCCGTTGTGGCAGACGTGGTCAACGCAAACTACCTCGACATCGATGCAGCGAAAGGAATCTACATCGTTAAGGCTATCGACGTCGACGGCAACGTAACGACTAAGAAGATTATGTTATAACGAACTAATGAGAAATAGCGGAGGCGTGCTCTACTTCGGGTGCGCCTCCGTTTTTGTGTCGTTTTCGCATTAAATTCCCTAAAAAACGCAAAAACTATTGACAACGGCACATTGTATTTCGTATCTTTGCATAATATTGGCTGCGACTCGGCAATTAAGCAAGCTTATTGCTCTCGCCTTGCACAATCTTTGCATAATATTGGCTGCGACTCGGCAATTAAGCAAGCTTATTGCTCTCGCCTTGCACAATCTTTGCATAATATTGGCAAAAAATGGCGAATTATGAGCCAACGACAAAATATTTTACAGTAAATGGCAAAAGAAAAGAAATCGAAAATATCATATTTTCAGTCCAACTTCACGTCGACAACGAGCGTGATGTTGGTGCTGTTGCTTGTCGGTGTGGTAGCCTTTCTTGGCGTGCTGGCAAACAATTTCAGCAACGAAATCAAAGAAAACATCGGTTTCAACGTCATCTTGCCCGCCGACGCCGATGCCGGACAAATCGAGCAACTCGACAAGATGTTCAAAGACAGCCGCCGCTTTTCGCGCTCGCGCTACATCTCCGCCGCCGAAGCCGCCGAAAGTTGGAAACGCGACACCGGCGAAGACCTCGTCAGCCTTTTCGGCGTCAATCCCCTCGGCGCAGAGTTTGAGGTCTACGTCAAAGCGGCATATGCCCATCCCGACAGCCTTGCCGCCATCGAGCGTCAACTCAAGGCGATACCCTATATCGACGAAGTGGCGATGCACAAAGCCGAAGTCGACGCAGCCAACCGCAATTTGAGCAATATCGCCATCGTGCTGCTATCGGTAGCGGCGCTGCTGCTCGTCATCTCGTTTGTGCTCATCAACAACACCGTGCGGCTGACCATCTACTCGCGGCGATTCCTCATCCATACGATGAAACTCGTCGGCGCAAAGCCCTCGTTCATCCGCCGTCCGTTCATCGTCAGCAATATGCTGAACGGGCTGATAGCCGCCGCAGTGGCTATCGCAATCCTCGTCGGTGCCTACTTCTCGCTCAACAACATCGATGCAACCCTTCTCAGCGGCATCGACCTGCTTACGGCGCTCGCCGTGTTCGGCGCACTAATTCTTATCGGCGTCAGCCTGACAGCCTTGGCTGCTCTGCTCGCCGCTAACAAGTATATCAACCTCTCATACGACGAATTATTCAAACGATAAACAAAAATATGGCAGTACAAAACAACAAGCAAAACGACTCGAAACAGTCAATGCCACTCGGCAAAATCAACTATATCATAATGGCGGCGGCGCTGGCATTAGTCATTGTCGGCTTCGTCATTACCGGCTCGGGCGAGCCGTCGGCTGAAAAGTTTAATCCCGACATTTTCAGCACCGCGCGCATCGTTGTCGGTCCCACAATGGCGTTTCTCGGCTTTGTGGCAATGTTTTTCGGAATCATTTACAAGCCAAAGAAATAGCCGATGGACATACTTAGCAGCATAATAATAGCCATAGTCGAAGGACTCACCGAATTTCTTCCGGTGTCTTCGACCGGACACATGATAATCACCGAGAAACTCCTCGGAGTGCCCGCCGACGACTTCGTCAAAGCATTTACCGTCATCATCCAATTCGGCGCCATCCTGTCGGTGGTTTGCCTCTATTGGCGACGCTTTTTCCGACTCAACCACACGCCGGCACCCGAAGGCGCCTCGAAGTTGCGCAGATTTTTGCACAAATACGACTTCTATTGGAAACTCCTCGTGGCATTCATTCCGGCAGCCGTCATCGGACTCGCCTTCGGCGGCGTAGTCGACAGTCTGCTCGAAAACGTCGTTGTGGTGGCAGTAATGCTCATCCTCGGCGGAATCTTCATGCTTTTCTGCGACAAGATTTTCAACCGCGGGTCTGACGACACCGTGCTGACCGAGAAGCGCGCGCTGAAGATTGGTTTGTTTCAGTGCATAGCCATGATACCCGGCGTGTCGCGCTCGATGGCAACGATAGTCGGCGGAATGTCGCAACGGCTCACGCGCCGTGCCGCAGCCGAGTTTTCGTTCTTCCTCGCCGTGCCGACCATGCTTGCCGCTACCGGCTACGAGGTGCTCAAACTGTTCCTGAGCGATAAATCGGCAGCCCTGACCGGCAACATCGGTACGCTCATCATCGGCAACGTCGTGGCATTTGTCGTTGCGCTGCTCGCCATCAAATTTTTTATCAACTTCGTAACAAAATACGGCTTCAAGGCATTCGGATGGTACAGAATCATCGTCGGTGGCGCAATCCTGATAATGCTCGCCTGCGGAGTCGATCTCGCAATAATTGACTAATGAACCGGGCTCTAAATCCTATCGAAGGCGAAATATTTCACGTCGACAAGCCGCTGCATTGGACCTCGTTCGATGTGGTCAAGCGCATCCGCGGCATCTTGTCGCGTCGCACCGGACGCAAGAAGCTCAAGGTGGGGCACGCCGGCACGCTCGACCCGCTTGCAACCGGCGTAATGACCATCGTCACCGGACGCAAGACCAAGCTCATCGAACAGCTGCAAGCCGAAACCAAGGAGTATGTAGCCGATATCCGTCTGGGCGCCACGACCCCGTCGTTCGACCTCGAGACCGAAATCGACGAGACCTACCCGTGGGAGCACATCAGTCGCGACGACGTCGAGAAAGCCTTGACCCGCTTCGTCGGCGAAATCAGCCAAGTGCCGCCCGCATTCAGCGCCTGCAAAATCGACGGCAAGCGCGCCTACAAGATGGCTCGTAAAGGCAAAGACGTCGAAATAAAGCCTAAAACCCTCGTAATCGACCAAATCGAACTCCTTGAGTGCAACCTCCCCGACATCGTCGTGCGCGTGGTTTGCTCAAAAGGAACCTACATACGTGCACTGGCTCGCGACATCGGCGAAGCCCTCGCCTCCGGAGCACACCTGACCGCACTCCGCCGCACTCGCGTCGGCGACATCCACATCTCAGCCTGCGAATCGGTTGATGACATTACTAAACGATTAGAAACAGAACAGATTATAATCCCCGACGAACAATGAATTTATTGGACACGATGGGCAACCGCGAAATGAAACTTTCGCAATTCAAATTCAAACTGCCCGAAGAACTTATCGCACTTTACCCGACAGAAGAACGCGACGAAGCACGCCTGATGGTCGTTGACCGTAAAACCGGAAACATCGAGCATAAAGTGTTCCGCGACGTGGTCGACTACTTCAACGAAGGCGACCTCCTCGTGCTTAACGACACCAAAGTTTTCCCCGCCAAACTCTACGGCAAAAAGGATAAAACCGGTGCGCGTATCGAAGTGTCGTTGCTTCGCGAACTCAACGCAGAGCATAAACTTTGGGACGTATTGGTAGAGCCTGCACGCAAAATACGCATCGGCAACAAGCTCTATTTCGGCGACGACGATTCGATGATTGCCGAGGTTATCGACAACACCACCTCGCGCGGCAGAACGCTGCGCTTCCTCTACGACGGTCCGCACGACCAATTTAAAGCCGACTTGTTCAAACTCGGCACAACGCTCTTCCCCGACTACTTCAAGCGCGAATCCGAGCCGGAAGACGCCGAGCGCTATCAATGTATCTTCGCCAAAAACGAAGGCGCCGTCATTGCTCCCGCGGCAGGTTTGCACTTCAGCCGCGAAATCCTCAAAATAATGGAAATCAAAGGCATCAACTACGATTTCCTGACCCTCCATTTCGGGCTTGGCAACTTCCGCGAAATCGACGTCGAAGACCTTACGAAACACCGTATGGACTCCGAGCAAATGGCAATCACGTCGCATCTGGTGCAAGCCGTCAATTCGGCAAAAGACGCTGGGCGCAACGTCTGCGCCGTCGGAACGTCGGTGATGCGCGCCATCTCGACCGCAGTCAGCATGAACGGTCACATCAAAGAGTATGTCGGCTGGACCAATAAATTCATCTTCCCGCCCTACGAATTCTCGGTGTGCACATCGCTCATCAGCAACTTCCACCTGCCATATTCGACCATGTTGATGATGGTTTCCGCGTTCGGCGACTACGACATCGTGCGCAATGCCTACGAAGTGGCTGTCAAAGAGAAATATCGCTTCGGCGTCTACGGCGACGCTATGCTCATCATCTAAAAGCAGCGATTAGCATCGCACGGCGCCATGCAGTTGAACGAATTGACACGGCTCGTCGTTTCGCCGACAAAAGTCAAGCGAATCGCCGAACTACTCGCGGACGACGCAATCAAGACGATAGCCGTCGACGGACTTGTAGGCTCAGCCGCCGCAGTGTTCGTCGCACAGCTACCGCGGATTGCCGCGCCCTACGTCGTTGTGCTCGACGACTTCGACCAAGCCGGATACTTCTACAACGACTTGCTGCAGATTGCAGGCGACAGCGCCGTACTGCTGTTTCCTTCGGGCTACAAGCGCGACATCCGCTACGGTCAGCCCGACCAACCGCAGCAGATTCTTCGAGCCGAGGTGCTCAACCGCTGGCACGACTCGTCGCTGCGCTGGGTAGTGACCTATCCCGAAGCACTCGCCGAAAAAGTCGCATCGCCTAAGCGGCTCAACGAGCAAACCATTCAATTCACCGTCAACGAATCCACCGACCTAAACCTCATTGAACAGCGTCTGCGCGAGTACGGCTTCGAGCAAGTCGACTACGTCTACGAGCCCGGGCAATTCGCCGTGCGCGGCTCCATTCTCGACATCTTCTCTTTTACCAACGAAATGCCGTATCGCATCGACTTCTTCGGGAACGACATCGACAGCATACGCACTTTCGACATCGAATCGCAACTTTCCGTAGAGCGCCTCGACAGCATCTGCGTGGTCAATAATCTCGGCGGCGAATCGGCTGACTCGCTGTCGTTGCTCGACTTCGTTGAGCCCGAAACCGTCATTCTGGCGCGCAATCAGCTGCACCTCGTCAGCCGTATCGAGCAAATCGCTACCGAGAAAATTTCGCTGAGCACGCTCATCTCCAACGACGGCGACGTAAACGCGATGCAAAACGTCGTCGACCCGGCGGCTTTCCTCGTGTCGTTTGCCTCACATCGTTGCGTGTCGTTCGATGTCTCAAACTCCGGCACATTCGACGCTCGCATTGCGTTCGACACCACGCCGCAAGGCGTGCTCCACAAGAATTTCGAACTCATCAGCCGAATTTTTACCGACTATCGCGAAAAAGGCTACGAAATCTACATCCTTTCCGACAGCGAGCAGCAGACCGAACGCCTGCGCATCATCTTCGAAGACCGCGGCGACAACATCTCGTTCGTACCCGTGCTGAAGACGCTCCACGAAGGTTTTGTCGACAACGAGCGCCGCGTCTGCGTGTTCACCGACCACCAAATCTTCGAGCGTTTCCACAAATACACCCTCAAGAGCGACCGCGTGCGCTCCGGCAAACTTGCCCTGTCGCTCAAAGAACTCTCGCAGATTGAGGTCGGCGACTACATCGTGCACGTCGACCACGGAATCGGGCGCTTCGGCGGACTCGTGCGTACCGCCGTCAACGGCAAGATGCAGGAAATGATTAAGTTGACTTACCTCAACGACGACAAAATTTTCGTCTCAATCCATTCTCTGCACAAACTCGCGAAATATCGCGGCAAAGAAGGCGTCGAGCCTCGTCTCAACAAACTCGGCAGCGGCGCATGGAACAAAATCAAAGAGCGCACCAAGTCGAAACTCAAAGACATTGCGCGCGACCTCATTCGCCTCTACGCCGCTCGTCGCAACGAGAAAGGCTTTGCGTTTTCGCCCGACGGCTTTATGCAACAGGAACTCGAGGCATCATTTATCTACGAAGATACGCCCGACCAACTGCGTGCCACCAACGAGGTGAAAGCCGATATGCAGAGCGAGCGTCCGATGGACCGCCTGATTTGCGGCGACGTCGGCTTCGGCAAGACCGAGGTTGCCATCCGCGCAGCCTTCAAAGCCGCTACCGACAATAAGCAAACCGCCGTGCTCGTGCCTACCACCGTGCTCGCTTACCAGCATTTTCGCACCTTTTCGGAGCGCCTCGCCGACTTCCCCGTGCGCGTCGACTACCTAAGCCGCGCTCGCAAGCCAAAGGACGTCAAGCAGATTCTCGCCGACCTCGAAGCCGGCAAAATCGACATTATTATCGGCACACATAAACTCGTCGGTAAGTCGGTGAAGTTTAAAGATTTAGGGCTGCTCGTCATCGACGAGGAGCAGAAATTCGGCGTGGCGGTAAAAGAAAAACTTAAACAGTTGAAAGTCAACGTAGACACCATCACTATGTCGGCAACGCCCATACCGCGCACCCTCCAGTTTTCGCTTATGTCGGCGCGCGACCTCAGCGTGATTTCGACGCCTCCGCCAAACCGCTATCCAATACAGACCAACGTTACGCCAAGCGACGACGACATCATTCGCGAAGCCATCAACTTCGAACTCGCTCGCGGCGGACAGGTGTTCATCGTGTGCAACCGCATCGAGCAACTCCTTTCGATGGAGAAACGCGTTCGCAGCCTTGTTCCCGACGCGCGTACCGTGGTAGGGCATGGTCAGATGGCGCCCGAATTGCTCGAAAACACCATCCTCGACTTTACCGCACACAAGTACGACATCCTGCTGGCTACAACCATCATCGAGTCGGGACTCGACATGCCCAACGTCAACACAATAATCGTGCAAAATGCGCAAAATTTCGGACTCAGCGAGCTCCATCAACTTCGCGGTCGCGTAGGGCGCAGCAATCGCAAAGCGTTCTGCTACCTGCTCATCCCGCCGGGCATCACGCTCACCGACGTGGCTCGCCGCCGACTAAACGCCATCGAGAGTTTCTCCGACCTCGGCAGCGGCATTCATATCGCTATGCAAGACCTCGACATCCGCGGTGCAGGTAACCTTCTTGGCGCCGAACAGAGCGGCTTTATTGCCGACTTGGGCTACGAAACGTACCAAAAAATTCTGCGTGAGGCGATGGTCGAACTCCGCACCGAAGAATTTGCCGACACGTTTGCCGACCAACCAATCCAAGACGATTCGTTTACCAACGATTGTACCATCGATACCGACCTCGAAATACTTTTCCCGGCTACTTACGTTCCGCAGGAAAGCGAGCGAATTTTGCTCTATCAAGAGCTCGACAACATGCAAGCTGCCGGCGATGTCGATGCCTTCTGCCGACGCCTCGAAGACCGTTTCGGCAAAATACCACATCAGGCGATGGAGCTTATTCTCATCGTCGCTCTACGTCGCGTTGCTAAAAAACTCGGTATCGAAAAAATCGTACTCAAGCAAGGTGTGATGATTTTGCATTTCGTCTCAGCCGATAATGTGGCATACTATCAGTCGCCCGCTTTCGGCAAAATTATCAACTACTTGCAAAACCATCCACGGCGCTGTAAGTTGAAAGAAGTAGAGCGCAGACGCTCTATGGTTCTGGCAAGTGTGCCATCAGTTCACGACGCTCTCGACATCCTAACCTTGATTTTCAACGGTAAGGAAGCCGACAAAGCATAATGCTTCTGCAATTTTCTCCGGAAACAAACCTAAATACCTGCCAATAGGGGGTGGCAACATTTTCATTGAGTTGTCGATTCAGTCGTTTCCTCTTCGCTCGGGTCATGTCAATCGCTTTCACGATTTCATACTAAAATTGGCTATACATTCTGTGTAGCCAATCGTTGAAAGTGTTGTAAAGCACGAAATAGAAAAACAAAATGCACGCAATCATTATTATCGCGTTCTTTGCCGTTTTCTTCCGATTCCGTCGCCTTATTGCCTTCAACAAATGCAAGAATCGATTGGCAAAAACCCAGATTAGCGCTAATGTTAGAAAAATTGCTCCTATACCTAACAATGTTTCTGTCATAACCTTTCCGGATATTAGCCGGTGCAAAAATATATTCTCCACGTCGAAAATGCAAGAATACAACCAAAATTTTATGTATCTTATTCAATAATTTGATGATTTTAACACCTTGTCTTGCCGATGAGGTATAGAATAAGCCCGATAGATTCGGTCTATCGGGCTATTTCCAATGCTGATTAGGCTTTTCTACTTGATAACTTTGAACGTCTTAACCGAGCCGGCGGAAGCGCAAGTTGCGATGTAGACGCCTTTGGGGAGGTCGGCTATGTTTAGACGTGTTGTTGAACGAGCCGATTTGGCGAGTGCACCGCTGAGCGACACTACGTTGATGTCGGCTTCTCGCGACGTGCAGATGTAGCCGCGGCTGAAGTATGCCGTCCACGGGTCGGTAGAGATGGCAACGCCGCCGCTCGACGAACTGTGGCGTATCTGATAAGCGGCAAATCCGCTCGACGGGATGTAGAAGTAGATGTTGTGTGCCACGATGTTGCGGTCGAGGTCGTAGACGGGTTCGTTGTCGATAATTGCGTCGGCATAGTAGCTGTATGCGTCGCCGAGACCGCCTTCGGGAACTGTCCAAATTTTGCTCAGATTCTTGAACGTATTGGAGGTAAACGATGTGGTCGATGCAATGACGAAGTCGTTCGGTCCGCCGTAGTATTTGCCTTCGTCGTCCATCCATACGGGATTGTTGGGGTAGACGAAGTAGTTGGTGTCGAGGAAGGTGAACATCGTCAAGCCGTTGGCATACGTCGATGTCGGCAACAACGAGGTGTTGTTGCTGAAACTTTCACTGAGCGTAAGGTTACGACTTCCGAATGTGTAGCGGCACGGGTCGATTGCCGACGAGTTGACATAGACCGCCGTTGTGCTTACGGGGTAGGTGCGTACCGAGATGCCGAAATTGCTTGTCGATGGGTAGAACGACCTTGCCTGTTGTGCGCTGGTCGACGTTGCATTGCCGTTTGTCACGGTCCATCGAATTACGCGATTACCGCCGGAAAGGGCTGCAAATACGTAGTAGGTGCCGGAAATGTCGCCGTAGATAGAGCAGTGGTCAACGCGACCGCCGCCTGTGTAACTCAGCGATGCCACGAGAGTTGCCTCGCCGGTCAGTTTGTCGATTTTGTGGAGTACTAATGGCTTGGATGACAAGTCGTTGGTGAGGTTGCAGATGAGAAGATTTCCGGCATTGTCTTTCAGTACGTCGTTGCAGGGATAGAGTGCGTATTGCACTGACGAGGGCAACTCGAGGCGGCTCATAAATTCGCCGGTGAATGCGTTATAGCGGTCGATGTAGCAGTCGGTTGTCTGCGAGTTTGCAACGCGTCCCGAGATGTAGATAATGTTGTCGATTGCACACATACCGCGGTTCAAACCCCAGTCGGTTGCGGTCGGCAGGTTGTTGAAGTCGCTGTCGATAGAGCGCATCCAGAGGTTTTCGAGCAGGATTTCGCCGTTGGGGTCGTAGGGTGCCGGGTCTTTCTTGATGAAGTAGCCGGTTTCGCCGGAAACGTCGAAGACAAACTGCCATGTGTCGGAATACGAGTCGAGGCAAGCGGCTTTCTTCGTGACAACTCGCCAGTAGTAGCTGCCGCGCGGAAGTTCGGTTTTTGCCACGGCGTACTCCATGTTCGAGCCGTTGGTGGTGAAGCCGGAGGATATTGTTTTAACGACGTTGCTGAACGACGAGTTGGAGGCAATTTGCAGCGTGTAGCTGTCGACGTCGGCTGCAGTGAATGCGAACGTGAATGCGTCGTCGAGGGTCGTGCCGTTGGCGGGCGCGATGAGCGTAACGGCGGGTGCCGGGTCGCGTCGCGGTGTCGAGAACGACCAAACTGACGTCGTTGTTGTCTTATAGCCGGTCTTTGCCGCTTTTACGCGCCAATAGTAGGTAGAGTTGTATTGTAGGCTGCTCATGTCGATGCTTGCCGATGTTGCGGTGGTTGACTTTGTTGCAACGATGTCGGAGAACGACGAGTCGGTCGCTATTTCGAGTGCGTACGATGCGCCGGCAACGCCTGTCCATGCGAACGCGACGGTCGACTGGTCGGCAACGGTTGAGCCGTTGGCGGGCGAATTGAGCGCAAGTCCGCTAATCGATTCATATTCAGCCGTGTTGAATGTTGCCACGTCCGACGGCGTATCTTCTTTGCCCGATTGCGAGCAAACGATGCGCCAGTAGCAGGTTTGGCTTTCGCCGAGCGGCGACAGGTCGACCGAGGCGTTGTTGCCGGTTATGCCCGATTGGTCGATGACCAACGGACTCATGCCGCTCGATTTGCTGATTTGCAGGCGGTAGGTAGCGCCTGTGGCTGCCGTCCACGAGAACGTTGCGGGCGACTTCACGGTAGCGCCGCCTATTGGCGCGGTCAGCGTAACTTTGTCGGCGGGCGATACGTTTTCGTTGCTGTAGCGCGGTTCGTATTCGTTGCCGAAGCGGTCGAGCGCGCAGACTGCGTAGTAGTAGCCGCTAACTTTTTCTTCGGGAAGGTAGATGTAGTTGTTGTAGGTTATGTCGATGAGATATTTCGATTGAATTCCGTCGACTTCCGTGCTCATGATGTTCGATTTCGAAACCGACGACGGGATGGCGTAGACGGTATAGCGGTAGTTTGTGCCGATGTTGTCCCAAAAGAGTCCGCCATTGGCGTCGGGAGCTGTCGACAGGTTTGAAACTTTACCTGGGTCGACGGCTGTCTTCCAAGTCACTGCCGGCGGCAACGACTTCATTTGGAATTTGTTGGAGAGAAGCCAATCGCCGAGGCCGGAAGCTGTTTTCCCGCTCATATATTGGAAAGAGTAGAGCACGCAGCCCGGTGCGGCGTTTTGGGTGTATTGACGAGAATATTCAATTTGTTTGCCTACTTCTTGCCAGTTCGACGTGGTGTTCGACGTTAAGAAGCTGAGGCTATGGCTTGCGTAGTGATGACGTCCGAATTGGTTTGCAACCTTCGACCACCAGTTTGTCATAGGACCGAACGGGTTGGTAGTGTGGGTTGTGGTCCAATAGATTTGCGGCGAAATGTAGTCGATTGTGCCGTCTTCGAGCCATTGTACGGGGTCGGAGAAAATGCTGTTGTATTGCCAATCGGATGCCGAGCAATAGTTCGAGAGCGGTTCTACGCCGTGCGAAGCAGCCACCGAACTGTCGGAGCATGCCGCACCTGCAGGACCGATGCCGAAGCGTACCCACGGCTTAACCGATTGTATCATTGCCCAGATGTCAGATATCGTGATGTTGATGTTGTTACGACGCCAGTCGCCGAATGTCATGCCAGAGCCCGATGATTGCCAGAGCGAATAGTCGGCGGCTGCGCTTGTTGTCGGTATGTCGTTGGGATAGAAGTAGTCGTCGAAGATAATGCCGTCGACGTCGTAGTTGGTTATGATGTCTTGGCACACGTCAACGATGCGTTGGCGTGCTGCAGCGATGCCCGGGTTGAGGATGGTTGTTGTGGTTGTTTTTGTGTTGCCGGATGAGTCGGTGGTTGTGGAGCTATAACTGAGCAGCCATCCGTTGTTGCTTAATTGTTGGTCTTGCGTTGTGTTCCAATTCGAACCTGTGGAGTATCGGAATGGGTTGACCCATGCGTGACATTCCATGCCGCGTTTGTGACATTCTTCAACGACGAATGCCAACGGGTCCCAGCCGGGATCCGCGCCGCGTGAGCCGGTCAGATAACTCGACCAGGGTTCGTACTTCGAGGCATACATTGCGTCGCACATCGAACGTACGTGGAAGCAGACTGCGTTGAAATTTTCTTCTTGAAGTTGGTCAAGGTAGCCAATCATCTGATTCTTTTGCGCAGTTTGAGCGGACGCCGACGTGCCGGTGGTACTCGGCCAGTCGATGCCCCAAACGGTTGTGAGCCAAATGGCGCGGAATTCGCGCTTAATGTAATCGTCGGCTTTTGCCATAGGGCTTAACAATGCCATAATAAGCACTGCTAAAAAAGTACTCTTTCTTAACATTTTAATTAGGTATTAGTTTATTTTGGTTGCTAAATTACTTAAAATAATAAAAAACTATTAATCTGTGAGATAAAAAATAAACGTTGTTAACAAATTTTTAGAATAACATTTTCTGTAGAGTTAATTATTTGTTGTTCGGAGCTTTGTCAAATGTAAAATAATGTCTAATTTTACAATCAAAACTATAAAAAATGAGAGCAATATTCATCATAGCGATATCGGTAATTCTATTTTTGCAAAGTTGCGCGCATCGCGTCGGAGACGATTCGGCGGCGAATAGCGATAGCGTATTCACGGTCGACTATATATCTCGCATAGCGCAATTACATCCACAGGAGGCTCTTGCTTTGCTCGACTCGGCAGAGCGGTTCGACAAAATGAATGTCATAGACATCGATGGCTTGCGTGCCGTGGTCTACAACAATGCTCTGGATATGACCGATATGTCGTTGTTTTATGCGCGGCGAGTGTACGACAATCCCGAGGTTAAAACCGATACGGTCACTTTGCTGAAAAGCCTGATGATGCTGACGGCGCTGAACGTTCAAGAGAGTCGTTACGGCGAGGCGTTGCGCTATGCCGGCGAAGGAGCCACGGTTGCTCGGAAGTCAAATAGTAGCGGTGCGTTGGCTTATTTTCTGCAGATGGTGGGCATAGCGCGAACCCAAACCGGCTCGTTGGACGAAGGTCTTGACTATTTAGACCGAAGTGTTGCGATTTATAGAGAAAACGTGCAGAAAGATCCGTCGTGGAAAACAGCAGACGATATGCTCTAC
>JBJEDO010000081.1:0-16409 GCA_051872155.1 Candidatus Limisoma sp. | reverse complement strand
CATTCTCAATTTCCACCTGCCTGCGACGAGGTGGCACAAGCCCACGGTCTTCCGTAACCATACCAAGGTACGCACCGGTTTTCTTACGAGACTTTTTCTTCTCTTTGTCATAAAAACTAGAGCATTCATACAGATAATATTTGCCGCGGATGCACCGCAGTTCTGTTCCCGGTCGTTTCTGCTCGAGAGCCCATTGAGGGTGATTAGCTGCCTTTTTCATAATGATTTAATATTACGTGGTACGTAATGCAAAGGTAATAACAAAATCCGACTCTGCCAAATTTTTATCAAAGAAAATCAGTGGCTTGGCAAAAAATCGCCAAGCCACTTAAATATTACGTGGAATAATAGCTGAATTATGGCTTAATTCGTTGATTCTAAGAAACTTGACATCAAAATGAAAATGTGCTATTTTTTTTACCAAAAATCAACGCATTTTTTTTGCGACATTTATTTAAAATACACTAACTTTGCCGCCGAAAAATCGTATCTAAAATGGTTTACGCAAAACCGAAGTGGCTTAGCCGCTTGTTGCAACGGCTCAGTAGCGTGAGCTCCTACCTCATCGGGTTGCTCCGCAGAGGCTGGCGATGGTATCGCTCAACCTATAAAAATTCTCGTTGGTATAAGAAGATTGCAATCATTTTCGCAACCTTAGTCGTTCTATTTTTCCTCTTCCTCGGGCTGGTCGACATCAACTTCCTCTGGCTCTTCGGCAAGTCGCCTTCGCTCCACGCCATCAAGCACCCCAAGCAGTACGAAGCGTCGACTATCTACTACGCCGACGGCTCGGTTATGGGGCGACTCTATAAGGAAAACCGCGTTATCGTCCCGCTCGACTCGATTCCTTCGGTGATGGTCGATGAGCTCATCGCTACCGAAGACGAGCGCTTCTACAGCCACTGCGGTATCGACTTCCCCGGCACCGTTGCCGCCATCAAAGACTTCGTGGTCCACGGCGAAGCGCGCGGCGCAAGCACTATCACTCAGCAACTTGTCAAAAATATGTTCAAGACGCGCACCGAATATTCTACCGGGCTGACCGGATACATCCCCGGCGTGCGTATGCTCATTATGAAGACGAAAGAGTGGATTACCGCCATCAAACTCGAAATTTTCTTCAGCAAGCAGGAAATTCTCGAGATGTATCTCAATCAGGTGGACTTCGGCAGCAATTCTTACGGCATAAACACCGCCGCTTCGACCTATTTCGACAAGCGGCCTATCGACCTTACCGCCGAAGAATGCGCCGTGCTCGTCGGTATGCTCAAAGCCACCACGACCTACAATCCGCAACTCAACCCGAAAAACTCGCTGCGCCGGCGAAACGTCGTGCTCAACAACCTTTACACGCACGGCGGAATCTCGCGCGAGCAACTCGACTCGCTTTGCGAAATCCCTATCCGTCTTCACTTCAAAACGCCGAGCGTCTACTCCGGCCCCGCGCTTTACTTCCGCCAAGCCGTTGCCGACAGCATCGGCAAATGGTGCGAAGACAACGGCTATAACATCTACGGCGACGGGCTTAAAATCTACACTACCCTCGACTCGAAGATGCAGACCTACGCCGAAGAAGCCGTGCTCAAGCACATGCGTCAGGTGCAGCGCAGCTTCGCCGCCGACTGGGGCTCGACAAACCCTTGGCAAGACGCTAACCACGTGGAAATCAAAGACTTCATCGAAAACATCGCGCAGCGAACCACTCGCTATAAGCAACTCGCCGAGGCGTTCCCTTACGACCCCGATTCGGTCGACTACTATATGAATCTGCCGCATCCGGTTAAGGTGTTCGACTACGACGCGCCCGACCATGTCAAAACCATGACAATGAGCACTATGGACTCCATTCGCTACATGGTGCGCTTTATGCACTGCAGCTTCTTGGCTGTCGAGCCGGCTACCGGCGAAGTTAAGGCGTGGGTCGGCGACATCGACTTCAACCACTGGAAATACGACAAGGTTGTTGCTCATCGTCAGCCCGGCTCGACCTTCAAACTGATGGTCTACACCGCGGCTATGGAGAACGGGCTTAGCCCTTGCGACGAGCGCCTCGACCAATACAAGCAGTACGACGCCTTCGACAGCAACCACAATCCCATCAAATGGGCGCCACGCAACAGCGACGGCATCTACCGCGGATTCCCCATCTCGCTCCGAACAGCCTTCGCCCGTAGCATCAACACTGTTGCCGTTGCCGTCTCCGACGAACTCGGCAACGATGAGGTTATCCGCGTAGCTCGCAACCTCGGCATTACCTCGCCGCTCGACGACACGCCTTCGCTCGCCCTCGGCGCTAACGATGTCACGCTCTACGAAATGGTCAACGCTTATTGCACCGTGGTCAACGACGGACTCAGAAATCGCCCGACGCTCGTTACTCGCATCGAAGACCGTAACGGAAAGGTCATCTACGAGCATAAGCCGGAAAACATCAAGGCAATCGACTACGAGTCGGCATTCCTCATACAGCAAATGCTCATGGCGGGTATGCGCGAACCCGGCGGCACCTCGCAAGCCCTCTGGGGTTACAACATCCATAACTTCGACACCGACTTCGGCGGCAAGACCGGAACAACCCAACTAAACAGCGACGGCTGGTATATGGGCGTTACGCCACACCTCGTCGCAGGTTGCTGGGTCGGCGGCGAATATCGCCAAGTGCACTTCCGCTCGACGCGACAAGGGCAGGGCAGCCACACGGCATTGCCTGTATTCGGCTATTTCATGGAAAAAGTGCTCGCCGACAAGACTCTTGCCCGGCGCTATCGCGCACGCTTCCCGCAGAAGCCCAAAACGCAGATGGCGCGCACGTGGAATTGCACAACCTTCTTCCCACCCGATTCTACCGACGTAGATTCCATCGGCGTCGATAGCATCCCCGCAGTCGACCTTGTCAATCCCGAGTTGAACCACGAATCGCCCGACGACAACCCGACCCTTGCCCCCGCCACCGATCCCGTCCCGGCGGAAGAATAATAGTGGAGAGGTAAGAGGTTATTCGGCGCTGTTGCGCTGTTAATATGTTGATTATGAGGAGATTGTAGGGTCTCGCCTCGGTGCGACCTACCAGGCGATAGATTTGTTCCGCACGCCTGCCCGGTCGCACCAAGGCGCGACCCTACGTTTGCTACTCTCCACTCTTACCTCTTACCTCTTACCTTATCACACTTTTTCGTCCGTAAAAATGTAAATATCCACACTTTTAAGGACGTAAAAATGTAAAATCTCACACTTTTCAGGACGAAAGTCGCTGTCAGCTCAAAAATATTTATTATTTTTGCCTCAGATATAAGGCATTATGGAAAGAGAAGCGATAAAACTGCTATACGAATGGAAGTTGCGGACCAATCGCAAGCCGCTGGTTATCCGTGGAGCGAGACAAGTGGGCAAAACTTGGCTTATGTTGGAATTTGCCCGCAAGGCTTATGAAAAGTGGATATACATCAACTTCGAAGACGAAGAGGTGCTCAAGCACGTTTTTGAGCCGGATTTCGACATAGAAAGGATACTTGAAGCCATTAGCCTGCGCTTTCACACTGACGTCGATGCTAATACGCTGCTCATTTTCGACGAGATACAGGCGGCGCCGAGGGGAATCACCTCGCTGAAGTATTTCTACGAGAAAGCCCCTGAATATCACATTATTACAGCCGGTTCGCTTTTGGGCATTTCGATGCACGGCGGCGATTCGTTTCCCGTGGGGAAGGTCGATTTCGTAAACCTTTACCCTATGAACTTTATGGAATTTCTACGAGCCGCGGGCGAAGAAAGATATGCCCGGATTATCGAAGAATCGAAATGGGACTCTATCGCTTATGTGAAAGACCGCATCGTCCAACTGCTGCGAACGTACTACTTCGTCGGCGGGATGCCCGAGGCGGTTAAGGCGTATTGCGACAGCTCGGGCTACGAGGAAGTACGGCGAATCCAGTCGAATATCCTGCTGTCGTACGAAAACGATTTTTCGAAGCATGCGCCGACAAATGAGGTGCCGCGAATCAGGATGGTGTGGCAGAGCGTTATGAGTCAACTTGCCAAGGAGAACCGCAAGTTCATCTACGGCGTACTGCGTCAAGGAGCAAGGGCAAAGGAGTTTGAAGTAGCCGTGGAATGGCTTCGCGATGCCGGGCTCATATATAAGGTAAACCGTACCAAGAGTGGCGAAATGCCGTTGAGCGCATTCGAAGACTTCGGCTCGTTCAAGTTGTTTATGCTCGACGTGGGGCTTATGTGCGCCATGAACACACTGCCCGCCGATTCAATCCTTCTTGGCAATGATGTCTTTTTGTCTTATCGAGGCGCGATGACCGAACAGTATGTCTGTCAGCAACTTATGGGGACGGTCGATTCCATCTACTACTGGTCGGCTGACAATTCACGCGGCGAGATTGACTTCCTGATACAGAAAGGAGATAAGATAATCCCGATAGAGGTGAAGGCGGAAGAAAACCTGAAGGCGAAGAGCCTGTCTGCCTTTGTTGCGCGCTATCCGTCACTGCATGCCGTTCGCCTGTCGATGTCCGACTATCGCGAGCAGGATTGGATGGTCAACGTACCGCTCTACGCGGCTTGCTGCGGCCTCTAACCTTTTCTCCGCTTGGCGCAAAAAAAGGTTGCGCCGGGGTTGTGGCGCAACCTATTAAAATCACTTAAAATCAACCTTATCTCACGATAAGTTTTGCTGTTTTCACACCGTTTGCACCGGTAACTTTTACTATATACATACCGTTGAGTTCGGTTGTTGCGATTTGGCAGTTGCCGTTGCAGTTTTGCGACGAAACGAGAGCTCCGTTGAGCGCAAATACTTCAACTTTTGCCTTTTCGCCGGCAATGACGTATACCGTCTGACCTGCCGCTACCGGGTTCGGATAGATGATTGCTCGCGGAGCGGTGATAGCGTTGACAGCGCCTTGTGCATTGTTGTAAACGGCTTCGAATTTCGGTATTTGAATTTCGAAGTCGGTATTCTTCGCCGATGCGCCCATGCCGAAGCGGAGCGAACTGATGGTTATCGGGTAGATGGCGATATCGTCGGGAGTAGTGAAGTCGTTCAAGTCGAATTCTACCGTCGTTTCGGTATTTTTCGGAAGAGTCGTTTCGGTAGCGGTCCAAGTAGAGGTCGTTTTGCCGAGAGCGTCACTTGCCGATGCCGTTACGTTGTTAATGGTTGCTTCGCCGGGGTTGACAGTCACGCGAATCTTGTCGGGCAAACTCCACACTTGCATTTCGCGGTTCATCTGGATGTAGGCGCCGCGGCCCGAGCCGTTGCCGGTGTAGTTGAGTTTGTAGCCGCTGTCGCCGAGGAGGCCGAGTGCCAAGCCTGTACCGCCGGTCTGTTGGAGAGTCCAGTTTTCGATGGGGAGGTCGCGTACGACGGGCATTGTGTTGCCGGTCGGTACTTCGACGGTCACGTTGAGTTTTCCGGCAAATTCGCCGAGGCTCGCTGTAACGACAGCCGAACCGTCTTTCAAGCCTTTGAGCACGCCGGTCGTTTCGCCCACGGTAGCCACGTCAGTGTTGTCGGACGTCCAAGTGAAAGCAATCGGGCTGATTGGCATTTCGTTTTCGCGAACGTACGAGAGCATTTCGATAGGATATTCGCGAACGTCGTCGATGAGCACTTTTTCGAGACGAATCTTAGCTTCTTCGCTGGTGTCGACGGTTACGGGGATTGTTGCTTCCAGGCCGTTGAGAGTGCCTTTGAGCACGCCGATGCCGCTACCGCTGCCGTAGAATGTCGTGCCGTCGTTGATGATTTCGCCGATGTTGGCGTCGCACGAGAGCGTTACGCCTTGCACGTCATCGTCGACGAGCATGCCGTATTGGTTATAGCCGTAGAATTTCGGCGTAAAGATGCCGTATTGCGGGAATGCCATTGCCCAATCAACGAAGCGAATCTCGGTGATTACGTCGTCGGCAGGGGTGTTAGCCACGGCAAACATACCGCTACTAACGGCGCGAGGACGTCCGTCGCTGCAGTGGTTGCGTTCGCCGAATGCCGATGTGTAGAGCGTCGACGAGCCGCCGCCGTCGACGTTGATAGCGTCGGTAGCGCCGGCATAGTACATCATTTCGGCAAGTTGCTTGGTGTGCACGCCGTTCGACAAGGCATAGCGTCCGTCGATAACCATCATGATGACTTTCGACTTGTCGGCGTTGTAGCCGATGCCCGAACGCGGATGCAGACCCGAAGCGTCGCCGCGGTCGACTTCGCTGTCGAGCACTTCGCCGTTCTCCAAAATCCACGGGTTGCCCGTACACAAGTCGGTCGGGAAGATTTCTTTTTCGCCGACGAAAGCGCGGGGAGTGATTTCGATGATGTCGCCGATAGCGAGATTGTTGACGAAATCGTAAGCCGCGTCGCGTCCCGAGATGGCGTATGCGCCGTCGCTGAAGCGGAGGTCGCCGGTTGTCGATACGTCGGAAGTTACTTTATATTTAGCGGTTTTGCCCATTCCGAGCGTGCCTTCGACCAGTTCGAGGGTACGTTCAGCCACGGTGCCGGCAAGCGATGTGTTGTCGGTCGTGCCGTAGTATTCGGGCGTGTAGAGCGCGCATGAGTTGCCCCAAGGTGCTGAATTTACCGTCGACAGACGGACGGTATTTTCGCCGGCTTTAACCTCGCCGCTTGCGTGAGTCACCGCAGCGATAAAGGGCTCGCCGTTCTCAAAGTAGAAGTTCGGCCAAGCGCGCGAACTCGAGTTGGTGAGATAGATTTTGCCGTCGGCAATAGCGGTCTGCACGGGAGCTCCGACGCGCGACACGCCGTTGGCAGCGTTGCCCGACGTTACGAAGAAGTCAGTGTTGATGCCGCAGAAGAGCGTCTTGTCGGCTGTTGAGTGGCTCGTTGCCTGAGTTGCAATCGTTGCGCCGCCCGACATTTTGTCGCCGGCAACAACAGCTTGGAACGAGACGTTAGGGTTCGTACGGTCGATAGTCAGGTAGTAGATGCGCAATTGCGTTGCCGCAGTTTCGCCCAACAAGCGTATACTTGTTTGCGTTGTGCCCGGTCCTACCTTGGCATGATAAAGTGTGTCGAGCGTATAGTCAACGTCGCACAACTTAAACGGATAACCCGCTTGTGCCGCAAAAACCGCCGCACACGCTGCTAACAATAATGTAAATCTTTTAATCATAACAATATATTTTGGTTTTTTCGCATTTAGGTTTTGTTTGTCAAATTTAGGCATAAGTTTTCATATATAGGTAACAAACTAATGAAATAAATTGTTCTCGACGGTTAAATTTGCTTAATCGCCGGAATAGCGCCTTCGGCGCGGTTAGGAGGCGCGGAGCTATAGGTTTGAAATGGCGTATAGTGGGCAGATTGTGATGGGCTTTCCTGTCGGGCTCGTAAATGTGCCGAAATTCTCTAACGAACAGCGAATTGCGTAGGGAATGTCTTTCTGCGGTTTGGATAGCAATTCGTAAAGGCTTCTCATTGAGCCTTTTACGCCCGATTTTACTTCTATCGGCACCACGTGTCCGCCTTTTGCCACCACATAGTCGACCTCGGCAACATTGCCTTTGTTTGTATCTTGCCAATAATACAGGTCATGACGCTCGTGGGGCGACATATATTTCAGTATCTCCAAACCTGCCATCATCTCGGCTACATTACCTTTGTCGACAAGTTCGGTCGCCGAGTCGGTCAGAATGTTGTTGGTCTCATCCTTGATACCGTCGCTTATGCCGAGGAAGTCCAACATTAAGGCATTGTCTATCATAAGATATTTAACAAACTTGCTGTTTACTTCAGCGCCTAAAGGAATGCCATTCGACGCGGAATGAAACACCGGTACAATCAATCCGGCGTCCCTTAGATGGGAAAGGGCGGTCTTGACCTGTTCGGTGCGGTATTCGCCATCTACCTGACTAAAAACGAACTTCGTTCCGGTCTGCCGCGCCACGCTAATAAGGGTGTAACGCAACAGGTCGGGATTTATCCTTCTTGCATATTTCGAGAAATCGTCGATGTATGCCACCCGCAAGTCTGCCAGGACAGTCCTTGCTTTCATATATGATTCCGTCTCAACAAATTTAGCGACGGCTGCCGGCATCCCGCCGATAAGCATAAATTGGCGGTACTGTTCCACCAGTTTTGTGTGAAACACCTCCATGAGCGGCTTTTCAGCAGTGGCTTGTCGCTTCATCTCTACCAGACCGTCGAGCTTCCGGGCTTTTAGAAACTCATCGAACGACATCGGATAGACAAACAGGCTGCTTATCCTTCCAACGCCGTACGAGCGTAAGTCTTTCAAAGCAAACTCCAACAAGCTGCCGGCGGCTATTACATGCAATTCCGGGTAGTCTTCTCGGAAGAACCACAGGCTGTGCAACGCTTTCGGACATGATTGTATCTCGTCAAGAAACAGCAAGGTCTTTCCCGGCTCGACCGGAACACCATAATATATCGACAGTTTCTCCGCAATGTCGTGAACATCAGCTTTGCCGGCGAAAATGTCGGCAACATCGCTGTCTCTTTCAAAGTTCACTTCAAGGAAATAGTCGAACGACGCTCCGAAATGCCTTACTGCACACGATTTACCCACTTGTCGAGCCCCTCTGATAAGCAGCGGTTTTCTATCTTCTTCTACTTTCCACTGCTGAAGGTAAGTGTCGATATTTCTACGTAAATATTCCATATTTCCTCCAACGAATTTCTTTCGCTTGTAAAGTTACGATAAATATTTGAAAATCAAGCGTGTTTAACATGTTTTTGTAAAAAGCAGGTGATATTTCGGGGGTAAAAACGTAAAAAGCAGGTGATATTTTGTGGGTGAAAACGTAAAAAGCAGGTGATATTAGGTAAGAGTGGAGAGAAGGCATCTTCGGCGCGGTTATTCGGCGCTGACGCGCGGTTAAGAGGTTATAAGGTTAATAGGCAGCTACGCTGCGCGGAATTGTCGGATGGGACTGCCATACGCATACCTATCAGCCCGAGTATCAATACAATAGTGTCGCGGCTTGCTACGACCACCGGGCGAGCGAAACAAAGGAAAAAGGTAAGATTTTTAAGATTTTTCTTTATAGGCAACCACCCAATGTCCGTCTTTTCGACTGCCCTCTCTTTCAAGTAATCCGAGCTTCTGCAATTGCGAAACATAACGTTGTAAAGTTCGAAACTTGACACCGGTCTTTTGCGCCAGTTCTTTTGTGGTTATACTCGGGTTGTCTATGATTTCGTTCAAAATAACTTCTTGAATATCAGATGTTTGTTTTACGCCATCTTTTGCGCCATCTTTTACGCCACTATGCTTCGTTGCACTCATTCTGTCTTGTTCAAATACAAGAGTCAACTTCACCTGCAAAAGTTCCGGTTGCTCTATCAGTTCCGGCTTAATCCAATGTTTATTGTTCCACACATTCATTATGAGAGGGAAGCCCGAGCCAAGGTTTTCACCATAACCAATCATACGAAGCATGCTCTGTATTCGTTGATTACGAGCTTTTGACTCTCCTCCAAGGTATATTTGTTCTACGGGTAGTTTAAGCAAACCGGGATTAGTAAGAACAATTCGATTATCAAATTTTTCAATTTTCAGAATGCCATTAAGCAAAAAATCAGAGTGGATTATCATATTCGTGACCGCTTCTCTCAAAGCCTTATGTAGCATAGTATCGTCTTTGCGAACAATTCCCTCCATTTGGAAAGGACGAGGCAGGTCTATTGTCAACTTTGGCAATACTAAACGGACAAAGTTATAGAGATTGTTTTCCCATCTGCCATCGTAAGTAAGGCGGTCGCTATAACGTTGTTGCCCGACAAGATGCGATTTATCAATATAATCCATCCGAAGATTATCAAATTTGTCTCGGATAGGAAGTCCTTTGCCAAACATCAGCAGACCAGCCATTGTGAGTCCTTCGATTCCTTCTTTTCTATCTACACCATAGCCTCCCAATTGCATCAAGAAATCTTTGTGCCCAAGAGAATTCCAAACGTGGTCGGGATTGTCAGTTTTGAACATAATACGGTAACTTTCCAAGGTCGGTATATCGACATCTTCCATCGTATAGTATTCCAAAACCATCCTATCATTACCTGCCTCATTTGCATCACGGAGCATCATTCTCAACTCTTGTTCGGTGCAATGATAGTCACCTTCGTGATTGCGCTTGAATGAGCCGCGTGAAAGGTTGTTGTTGATGTATACCGGACGTGTAGAGTATTCCGCTCGTGGCACATTGATAGCAATAACACTCTTGCCGTCAACTTCTATTGTTTGGACATCTTCGTCATGAAGTAAATTTATATTGACTTTCTCTTTACTGTTGATAGTGTTCCATAAATCCCTACGTATCTTATCTGCATCTTCAACTCCCACGATTTCAAACCGTTTGGACTTGTCTTGTTCTTCCAAGTGTTCCACAACGCCTAACAGTATTGTTCCTCCGTAGGTATTTGCAAAAGCAGAGTAAGTGTCCCACAACGAATTAGGAACACTTCTTTTCGCTTGTTTGCACTCAAGTGTGACACGCTCGCCTTGTTGAATAATATCAAAGATATTTATAGTCATTATTGAATTTTTGAGATTAAATAATTCATATTTTTTTAATGCCACAATATAACATTTATTCATTACTTATGTTATGCGAATCTGACATTTTCGGCTGAAAGTTACATAAAAAAAGATGAATGGCACACATAAATTTCCCCAAAAAGTTTTTTTGCTTTAAATATCGGGCATCTTCGGCGCGGTTATTCGGCGCTGACGCGCGATGGTGATAATGAATGATAGAATCTGCAAATCTGCGACCACGACCGGCGCGTCTCCGACGCTCCCATCCACAGCGTATCTTCGACACGCTGTGGATACTCGTTTGCTCCGATTTGTTCCGCACGGCTGCCCGGTCGCACCGAGGCGCGACCCTGCAATCATCTCATAATCAACACATTAACCGCGCACGGCGAAAAAAGCGTCGTCGCTGATGCTCTCGCACCGGCGACGACGCCAGAAGAAGTGTTGTACACTGATTGAATGTGAGTTTTTATTGAGTTTTATTGAGCGTGAAATTACTTGCTTTTCTGTGTACGCGATTCGTCGACGTTCTTCTCGATGTTCTTTGCTTGGAACATCTTTCCAACGTTGAAGTTGTAGGTCAGCGACACGGAGAAGGTCACGGGTTGCTTGATGCGCTGGGTGCTGGTGTACGAGTTGTTTTCGTCGAAACCTTTGCCGACGGCGTAGTTCGTAAATCGTGTGGTGTGGCAGAGCATGTTGTTGGCGTTGATGGCTGCCGTCCACTTGCGGTTGGCGAACGACTTCTTGATGCCGGCGTTGAGGTTGCTGAACGGATTTACGCTCATCGTGGCGTCTTTGCCGCGGTTCGAGCCGAAGTAGGAGGCTGAGATGTACCAGTCTTTCGGCAGTTGGAATCCGGTGTTGAGCGAAATGTAGAGGTTGTTTGCGTAGGTCTTGTCGCCGTCGGCGTTTATCTCGATTTGGCGGTGCATATAGGTCACGTTGGCGTTGAAGTTCCACCATTTTGTGATTTGTATGGGCAGGTTTACGTTAGCGCCGAGCATCATGTTTTTGTCGAGGTTGATGTTGGTAAAGAGCACGTTGAGCGGGTCGTTTTCGTCGGGCATCGTGCCTTGCGCCATCGGGTCGGTGTCGACTTGCCACCACAGCGAGAGGCTGTATTTGTAGTGGGTGGTGAAGGTCATCGACAGGTTGTTGCTGTAGGTCGGCTTGAGGTCGGGATTGCCGCATTGATAGAACATGTCGGAAATCTTGGTGCGTATCGGGTTGAGTGCCCAGAACGACGGGCGGTTGATGTAGCGCGCATAGTTTGCCGAGAGCGAGTGCTTCGACGTTTCGTCGAATTTGTAGATAATCGACGCGTTTGGGAAGAGGTCGAAGTAGTCTTGGTCGACGGTGTTAGCTACGTTTTCGACGTCCTCGCAGCCTTGGTAGATCTTTTTGTTGCGGCTGTGGTCGGTGAAATATTCGCCGCGGAGTCCGGCAACGATGCCGAGGTGCTTGATGTTGTAGGTCGTCTTGGCGTAGATGCCGAGGATGTTTTCGTTGTAGTCGTAGTTGTGGTTTTTGTCGTAGTTGCAGGCAAAGAGTTCGCCGTAGTCGGAGGTGTTGTGCATCTTGTTGAAGGTATACTTCGCTCCGGCGGCAAATCCCCATTTCGGCGAGAAATGCTTGTCGAAGTCGTAACTGAGGTTTGCCACGTCGTATGTTGTCAGCTGGTCGCCGTCCTCTTTGTTGACGAGCGGCTCGTCGTCGGGATTGACGATGGTACGCATTATGTTGTTGTTTTCTTGCGTGTTGTGCGAGTTGTTGTAGTTTGCAATGACTTTCATCGTCGAGCCGAGGGTGTCGAGTCGGTGGATGTAGTTGAACGTAGCGTCGACGTAGTGCGAAAGCATGTCGGTGCCGTATTCGCCGTTGATTTTACGGTCGGCGAAGGTGGCGCGGGTTATCGTTTTTCCCGGATTTTTCCAGCCGTGGTAGTACAGTTCGAAGCCGAAAGAATTGTCTTTGTTCGGGTCGTAGAACACGCCGGCGTTGACGTTGCCGAACAGCGAGTTTTCGGATTCCATCTTCGTGTCGTTGTCGTATCGGCTGCCGTCGGCATAGTCGGTGCTTTGCGTCATAATGGCGTTTTCTTTGGGCGAATAGTTTATCGTGCCGCGAAGGGTGTAGGTCCAGTTGCCTTTCTTGACGTTCAGCGAAGCGTTGGGGGCAAAACCGAGTTCGTTTTTGCTGATGTTAGAGCGTATTCCGGCGCTACCCATAATGCCGTCGGTGCGTGCTTTCTTCATCGTAATCTTGATGACGCCTGCCGACGAATTTGCGCTATATTCGGCGCCGGTTTGCGGGATGATTTCCACTTTGGTGACTTCTTCGGCTTTGAGGTTGCGCAGGAAGGTCATTAGCTGGTCGTCGCTCATCTTCATCTCGCGGTCGTTGACGTAGACCTTCGTGCCACTCTTGCCGTTGATAGATATCGAATTGTCGTTAATCCATACGCCCGGGGCGTCGCGCAGCAGCTCTTCGCCGTCTTTGCCTATCGCACCCGGCATGTTTTCGACGTTCATCACGAAGCGGTCGGCTTCGCGGCGTATCGCCGATGCGGTGACGCTGACTTCTTTGAGCACCGCCGAATTGGTCTCCATTGTGGCGTCGACGCGCGTCTTGCCTTTGACGGTTGCGCTCTTTTCGGCAGACTTATAGCCTACCGACGAAAATACGAAGTTGTACGCTCCGTCGGCGACGTTCATCGAGTAGCCGCCGATGCTGTCGGTCACTGTGCCTTCACATTGCTTTGCGTCGCGAAGGGCAACCACGGTGGCGTATTCCACCGGGTTACCTTTTTCGTCGACTACCTTGCCGTTTACCACGCCGGCATTCGCTGCCGTCGCGGCAAGCATCAAGGTTGATATAATTGCTAATCGTTTCATTGTTGTTCCGTGTTGTAATTGAGTTGTAACTGTGCTTCAGACGTTCGTCGACGTCAAAAAGTTGCAAAGGTTGTGTTGATTGAGTTGAAAAAACAGTTTTATTGGTGTTGTTTGTTGTAATTTTCGACAATTTCGTCGATAGAGATGCCCAGTAGGCTCATCTTGCGGAAGAGTTCGGGCAGGTCGCCTTCGATGAATTCGCGTTTGCGCATTTCCTTGATGGTCGCGCGGGCTTGGGCGCTGACGAAGTAGCCTATGCCGCGGCGGTTGTAGATAATTTCCCGGCTCTGAAGGTAGTCGAACGACCGCGCTACGGTGTTTGCGTTGACCTCTACGGTGGCGGCGTATTCGCGCACCGACGGTATGCGCCCGTCTTCGGGATATATCTCTTGCAGAATCTCGTCCATTATGCGGTCGACGATTTGCAAATATATTGGTTTACTTTCTTTGAAATTCATAATATGCTTATAACATGTTCTTTAGGTTGCGAATAACTTGTGCGCGGCGGAAGAGTCTGTAACTCAGCCATACGTTGAACGCCGACAGGGCAGTGAGCACGCAGGTTGCGGTGTTGACGATTGTGGCGAAGTTTTGGTCGGTGACTTCGATGCCGAATGCCGAAATCAGCGAGAAGAGCACGACGTTGCCTAAAATGGTGATTATTGTCATTGCCGCTACGGTCTTGATGAAGGCGTTTTTATACCAGATGTTACCACCGAGCATGTAGACGGAGTAGCCCCAGACTACGAACATCAAGATGAGCATTCCGCCCTCGAAGTCGCTCAGCATCGCCGCGCCGTTGAGGTCGATATTCGGACCGCCAAAGTCGAACAGTTCAGCCATTACCATGCCGAACATCGGATGGTAGAGGTCGGGATTGACGTACATAAACGGCATGAACAGGTAGCGACTCGCCGTTGCAAGCGCCAGCGCCGCGATTGCGGTAATCCAGAATCCAACGGTAGCCATCAGCAGTCGGCTGACAAACTTCTCGGCGTTGGTTGCCGGCAGCATCAGGTAGTTGATGCGCGACGTTTTGCTCTCCATAGGCTTCATCATCTGCGCCAGAAATACCATCGAAACCACGCCGCAGACGAAGCCTACTACCGAGCTGAATTGATGAATCGTGTGCGAAACCGCCACGTCGGGCGCTGATGATATCATCGTGAAAAAGAGCACTACCAGGAACGTTCCGTAGATAGCCAACAGGCGGTAGACGTGTTGCTTCCAATTTACGCCATATTCTCTCTTGAGCAGAAGCCCGAGGCGTGTAAGGCTGAATGTATTGTTTGTTGCGTTCATTGTCTTTGGGGTATTATTTGTTGATGATTTCGGTCATTTTTTCTCTATTAGAAAGCATTGCGTTGAAGAGTAGTTCGAGGTTGAGGTTGCTCTCTTCGCCCTCGCGATTCTCCAGAATCACGCTGTTGCCGTTGAGCGACTGCTGCACGTAGAGTGCGTCGTCGGTAGGCACTGCCAGCGGTTGCTCGGCGAAGTAGAGTTTCTCGGTGAGTGCCATACAAGTCTTGTCGACGAGCACTTCGCCGCGGTCGAGCATCACCACGCGGTCGAGCAGGTTTTCGACGTCGCGCACCTGGTGCGTAGAGATGATGATAGTGCGTTCGTCGTTCATGCCCGACGCAATCACCTTGCGCATCTGGCTCTTCGACGGAATGTCGAATCCGTTCGTCGGCTCGTCCATCAGCAGTAGCGACGTGTTGGTTGCCAACGCGAAGCACATAAACGCTTTCTTCTTCTGACCCAACGAAAGTTCGCCGAGGTTGATGTTGATGTCCATGTCGAAATGCTGCAAGCACGTGTCGAGCACCTCGCGGCTAAACTTCGGGTAGAACACCTCGTTGGCTTTCACATAACTGCTGAACGACACCTTCGGCAAGTCGAATTCCTCGGGCACGATAAAGATGTCGCTCAGCACCGACGGCTGACGGCGCGTTACGTCGCTGCCGGCGAATGTGATAGAACCCGTGCGAGCGCGGAGAAGTCCGCACATCAGGTAGAGTAACGTCGATTTGCCTGTGCCGTTCTTGCCCAGCAAACCGTAGATTGAGCCGCGTTCGAAAGTCAACGAGAAGTTGTCGAACACCTTGCGGTTTTTGCGACCGTAGTCGAAAGTCAAGTCGCTGATTGTAATTAAATTCATTTCCTCCATTGTTTTGTTTTCTTTACATGCAATATTCATACTGTTCCGTCACGAAAGGGCTAAATGGCAATGCATTAGCGTGAGCGCAGCGATGACGATGCAAAATGTAGTAAATCCTACCTTTAAAGAGGAAGAGCGAGCATTGCGCTAAGGTGCTGGCAGTTAGTCCTTGCAGTAGGAACAGTGTGAATATTGCAGGTTGCGATTCTGAACTGTTTTATGATTTCTGAACCGGGTAGGTTTCGTGAGAGATTGAGAGTTCGTTGTTTCAATACCCGATTCAGAAATCGTTGTTTTTGTTTTAATTGATTAAGTTTTTTGTTCGTTTTAGTTTTATTGTTTTAGTGTATTAGTTAATTAGTACACCACAAAGGTAAGCACAAAAACGTCATTTGCAATAGGAAAACGACACTTTAACTTTTGTTAACACGGTATTTTTGTGGAGGTAATTTATATATAGTTGATATACAGGTGGATAGATATCTAACGTAGATAAGGAGTAAGAGAAGCGCCTTTGGCGCTATGAAATCGTCAAGATGCAAGCTCGAAGAGCTTGCTGTACTCGGTTAAAGGCGTGTGTAGAGCGAGTAGTTCGATAACGCCAAGATGCAAGCTCGAAGAGCTTGCGGCACTCGGTTAACCCCACCTTGCCGCTTGCGGCTAGGTGGGGAAGCCAACACCCAACAACAATGAGCTAAATTGTATAGATTTTGCTCATTGGAAGTGCTAAGTTGGAGACTTTGCAAACAAAACCTCCACAAATACTTGCACACCTCAAAAACATCCGCTAACTTGCAAACAAAAATATGAGCCAAGTAAGTGCATTAT
>JBJEDO010000080.1:0-16420 GCA_051872155.1 Candidatus Limisoma sp. | reverse complement strand
CTCCGACACTTCCCACCGAGAAAATTTTGGCGTTTGACTGAATAACCCTAATTATAAGAAGGAGAAGGCATAGCAGATCATACTTTTAGGATCGAATATAAATCAATAACACTAAAATAGCAAAAATCATGAAAAAGAGAATTTACATCATTGGAGCGATAGTAATAGCACTTATAGCAATAGGTTGTTTCATATTCTTGCCGACAGAAGGGAAAAAATCATCCGAAGCAAGAGAACTTAAACAAAAGGAAGAATTAATTAATCAAGAACAAACAGAAGATGTATGCGGAAATGTGTCAGAAAAGTGTACTTCTTTCAATGGAGAATTTGATAAAGCACTGATAAATAACGATCTAGAGACAGCAGAGCAAATTGCAAGTTATGCTAGAGCATACCGATCAAGTTTGAATGGCTCAAAGTTGGAAGAGTTTGAAAAGATGGCAACACCTTATGACGCAATAATCGCAGCAAAGAAATTTAACCTAAAGTTTCTTAGCATAACTGGGGGAGAAAGTTATTTCCTAGCAACTATCGGAAAAGAAGAGATGCCACTTGTTATTGATTTAAAGAATGAGATAACCGTTTATCGCGAGAAATTAGAAGAGAAAGCTCTGAAGGCTTTCGATGAAAACATAGATGATATAGAATGCAAAATAGTGGAAGCCAAAGCCTTCTCACAAGGATGGGACTATTGTATGGCTTTTGAGGCAAGGGATAAACAAAAAATGAAAAAAATTAAAGCAGCTATACAAAACTCGATAAAAAGTACAAATCAAAAGTATCAAAAAATTTACAAAAACAATGTAGAAATAGCCAAACTCTCATATCTAAAAAATTTGCATAATTATGTCGATAATGGCACAATAACGGAATCTGAGTTCAGTATTCTTAAAAAAGCCGTTCTTGAAGACTGAATCTATGCGGGAGCAATAAAAAAAGTTTCTATATACCATTCGGAGAGAGAGCGGTTGGCTTTCCTCGCCGGGTGGGTTGGGCTTTGGCTTTTTTGTGATAAAGAATTCTGAAAAGTGTTTAACCTGCATTAGTTTTTACTAATGCAGGTTAAGTCTCATAGTGTCTTGCGGCTTGTTTGAGTTTATCCCTCATATATTCAACCGCTTGGGGTGGATATAGAATCTTTATCCCCGGACCGTAACTCATAAAAACAGAGTACATCTCAAAGTTGATAACTACCTCAATTTGAAAAATACAGCTACCATCCTTCGGATTCTCGCTAAGCAATGTTTGCGAGGGATGGATAGGCTTTGTTTTGATGTATTGACTCTGCTCGCGCGTTGCCCAAAACCGGATGCATCTTGGTGTGGTTCTGAGGTTTTTGCTGACACCGATTACATCATCAAAGAAGTGCTCGGAATCAAAATCCGGATTTTCGCGAAATGGCACATCCACAGGCTCGACACTCACAATGCGGTCGAGAGCAAGGTTGTAGAGTACAAGATTTGTCGCTTTGCTACCGAAAATGAACCAACGGTTGCGGTACTCTTTCAACAAGTAGGGACAAAGGATGTATTCTTGCGGTTGTCGAGCCGAAAACGACTGATACATAATGCGTAATGTCTGCTTGTGCGCAATGTAGTTGTATAACGGATTCAGCAGTTTCAAGCCTTTCAGGTCCGGCACATTGTCGAAATGAATGATAGGCTTACGGTTTTTCCGGGTTATCGACAATTTATCTTGAAGGCGACTTACCACGTCACTCATCTCCGAGAACTGATCGAAGTCCTGCAACTGACGAAGCATATCGACGGCTTCTTGCATCACCTCATAGTCGTTCTGCGACATTGGCATATCCGTAATGCTATAGTCGGAATCCGCATATCGATAATACTTGTGGTCATAGACCTCAATCGGAGCATTATAGCCAAGCTTATCAGAGCGCATCATCTGGATATCGCCTTGAACAGTGCGAACAGACACACCTTTGCGAATGCCCTCCATATCGTAAAGAGCATCGCTGCAGGCTTCTACCAAGTCTTCGAGCGTCCAGCGACGATAGCGGTTGCGAAGACAGTTGTCTATAGTTTTGTAACGGATAAGCGCATTCTTATTTGCCGGCATGATTATTTTCGTTTAGGAGATTATATAGCAAGTTGTTTTTTACGTAATTCTACAATCAAGTCGTTTACAAAGTCGGTATCGACTCGTTCCTTAATAGTTGAAGTTGCCATAAGTTGATTCATACGCTCCCGGTCGGCTTCAAGACGCTCTATAAGTTCTTCATATTCATATTTGTGATTACGAATATCCATCAGGAACTCCCTATCCCATGTGCGTTCGAGAATCAGCCCTTGTCCCTCGGCGATTTCGCAAGCCATGTGTATCATCCGGAAGCAATGCATCATATTCTTTGAATCGTAGTTTTTGTCAAGGTTCGACTCATAACGCTTTTGATTGCGGTTCTTTACCCATTCTTGATATTCCGAATACATGCGACAATGAGCACTATAGCCGGACTGATTGTATGAGATAAAGCATATAGGCTTTGTATTCTTGTCTTCGATAGACGAAAGCCGAATCTCGTCTGCCTTCGCGTCCGATTTGATGACGCCACGGTAACCGATAGGTTTCAGACTCGCAAGATAACTTACGGCAGAATCCGGATTCGGAATGTTGAAATAGGCGCAAGCGAACGATAAGAAATCGGTATCTTTTGCCCAATTCTCAACATTTTCAACATGCGCGCCGAAATCGTAATACACGCCATAGATGTCGTGCATGTTAGGAACATTGACAAGCCCGCAGAAATCTTGATGAAGTCCGAAGTTTTGCAGCCAATCACGAAACTTTATGCTACCTTGACCCTTGAAAGTATAGATAAAATCGTATGGCGTAAGTCGTTCGGTCACAGGATTCACAATTTTCTTATTCAAGCCACGAGCCTTCTCAATCTGGCTCTTGGCATATCCGAAGAACGGGTTGAAACATTGTTTGGTAACGAATTGGTCACGATTATCTATAATCATCTGCATGAGAGGATGGACCTCACCGATCATTTTGCTCTTGGGCACAAAAAGACTCTCTAGCACCGTCGGATTTGATTTCATCAACAAGCGTAGCAGCTCTCCGACCTCGAACCAAGTATTATCATGGCGGGAATCGGATATCTGAGCTTTATAGGAATTACCAACGCGCGACGAATCAGAGCCCGGGAGCGACCCAAGAAGTTCCTCCGCGGTACAGATAAACACGCCGCTTGTGTCAACGTCGCTATCCGGTGTGTTTAGATTGTATAGCTGACTGCCGCGGATATACTCATACAACAGTCGTCCGTCATTGCGTATTATATCAAAGTGTGCATTCATAACAAATCTTTTATGATGTAAAAATACTAATTTTCTCCGCAATTTATCTGCGCAGACACTAAAAAACGCACTTTTTTCATTCTTTTTTAGAAAAATTTTTCAGTTACGCAAAAAGACTGCGTAGTATATGTTTTTCTTTGCAACCGAAAACAGAAATGCAGTAGGAATTGCATAAATAAGACAGGCTATATCGCGGGGTGGTGAAGTGGTATCATTTCGGGCTCATAACCCGAAGTTCGTAGGTTCGAATCCTGCCCCCGCAACTAATGCAAGTGGCGTAGGAGAGAATTCCTTCGAATAGCAATCCGGTATCGTAGATGCCATTTAACCTGCATTATTCATACAGTTCCGTCACGAAAGGGCTAAATGGCAATGCATTAGCGTGAGCACAGCGATGACGATGCAAAATGTAGTAAATCCTACCTTTAAAGAGGAAGAGCGAGCATTGCGCTAAGGTGTTGGCAGTTAGCCCTTGCAGTAGGAAAAGTGTGAATAATGCAGGTTAATATTCATTGAATACATAACGCACGGGGTTGCAACCCGGCAAACTCTCCATACGATTGTCGCGCAATCTTATTACAAACGAGGATGTATCAAAATAGAACTATTGATACACCCTCTTTTTGTGTGTTATCTTGTGACACACAAAAAGAAAAAGCCTTGCAAATCAACGACTTACAAGGCTTTTCTGCGGAGAGAGAGGGATTCGAACCCCCGGAAGCTCTCACTTCAACGGTTTTCAAGACCGCCGCAATCGACCACTCTGCCATCTCTCCTGTCGATTGTTTTAAAAATTTGCGGAGAGGACGAGATTCGAACTCGTGGTAGGATTACTCCTACGACAGTTTAGCAAACTGTTGGTTTCAGCCACTCACCCACCTCTCCGGGTTGCTGAATTGTCTTTTGCGAGTGCAAAGTTAATAGCATTTTTTTAATATTCCAAATTTTTTGGATATTATATTTTTACTTTTTTGCTCTTATCGCGCAAATCGCTTGACTATCAGCAGTTAGGGTTATCCCCGAGCATAACTTTCGCGCTACGGCTCGGGGTTTTTATAGACTGTTAGCAGGCTTTAAAACTCATGTCGAGTCCTTTTACGGAGTGGGTCAACGCGCCTACGGAGATGTAGTCGACGCCGCATTCGCCGTACTGACGGAGTGTGTCGAATGTTATGCCGCCCGACGATTCGGTCTCGTAGCGTCCGGCGATGATTTCGACGGCTTTGCGGGTGTCGGCGGGGGTGAAGTTGTCGAGCATAATGCGGTCGATGCCGCCGGTTTCGATGGCTTCGTTGAGTTCGTCGAAGTTGCGCACTTCGATTTCAATTTTCATTCCGTCTTTATGGTTTTGCTTGATGTAGTCGTTGGCTTTGGTAATGGCTTGACGGATGCCTCCGGCGAAGTCAACGTGGTTGTCTTTGAGCAAAATCATATCGAAGAGTCCGATGCGATGGTTCTCTCCGCCACCGATTTTTACGGCTTCTTTTTCGAGCATACGAAGTCCGGGAGTTGTTTTGCGTGTGTCGAGCACTTTTGTTTTCAAGCCTTTAAGTTCAGCGGCATATTTAGCTGTCATTGTAGCGATACCGCTCATGCGTTGCATGATGTTGAGCATAAGGCGCTCGGTTTGGAGCAGAGAGCGTACGCGACCTTCGACGACGAATGCGATGTCGCCGGGACGAACGTGTGCGCCGTCGTTGATGTAGACGGTTACGCGGAGCGAGGGGTCGAATTTACGGAATACTTTGAGCGCGATGTCGACGCCGGCGAGGATGCCTTCTTCTTTGACGAGCAGGTGCTGGCGTCCCATTTCGTTTTCGGGGATGCAGCAGAGTGTTGTATGGTCGCCGTCGCCGATGTCTTCGGCAAAAGCAAGGGTCAAGAGGTCGTCGATGAGTTCGTCTTTTGTCTTCATAACTTTATGTATTTTGATTATTTTTTCTAATTTTGTAATCGTGATGCAAAGATATGAATTAAAATTGTAGTATTTGATATGAAAATCAGCCTTTTTGTGGTTGGAAAGACTAATCACAGTTATTTGAACGCCGGAATTGAGGACTATACTAAGCGCATCGGGCGCTATTGTCCGTTCGAGATACAGTTTATTGCGGATGCTCGCACGCCGAAGAGTCTGAGTCAGGAGCAGCAGAAGGTGGCTGAGGGCAATAATATTTTGGCGGCGCTCGACCGTTCCGACTATGTTGTTCTGCTCGATGAGCACGGCCGTGAGCGCACGTCGGTGGAGTTTTCGGCGTTTATTGCCAAGAAGATGCAGACGGTGTCGCGTCGGCTGGTGTTCTGCATCGGCGGTCCTTACGGATTTTCGGAGGAGGTCCATAAAAGAGCAAATGAGGAAATATCATTATCGAAAATGACATTTCCTCACGATTTGATTCGGCTGATTTTTACGGAGCAATTATATCGTGCGTTCACGATTCTCCACAACGAGCCGTACCATCATCCGTAGCCGTTTGCCTACTTCAGGTTTTGGCGCACCGACTCGAGGAAGTCGCGCATTGCGCCGGAATCTTTGCGGGCAATGATTTCTTTGAGTTGCTCCAACTTTTCTTGGATGTTGGTCAATTGGCTGATTGTGTTCGGGTTGAAAAGTATCTCGGTGAGGAGATAATCGTCTTCCGACATCAGTCCGCGTGCGATTGCCATATGTCGCTTATAGGTTGTTCCGGGCGCATCTTGGTGCTTCATTATACTGCCGAAAACGAGTGTCGACGCAAAGGGTATCGACAGCGAGTAGGCAATCACTTCGTCGTGTTCTTTGAACGTGTACTCGCGGATGTTGAGATGCAGTTCGCTGTAAAGGTCTTTGAAGAAGATTTTGCCGAGATGGTCGCCTTCGGAGATTATGATGGCGTTTTCGTTCGACAGGTTGCTCAACGAGGCGAACGTGGGACCGAACATGGGGTGCGTGCTGACGAACGGATGACCGCATTCGGCGTAGAATTCGGGCAAACCTGTCTTGACCGACGCGATGTCGGCAAGGATGCACTCTTTTGCAACGTAGGGCATCACCATACGGAATGCTTCGAGGGTAAACTTGACGGTTGCTGCGTTGATGACGAGTTCGGGGTTGAAGGCACGAATCTCTTCGGGGTCGGTCATTCGCTGGGTGTTGAACGTAAAGCGAAGACGTTGCGGGTCGGTGTCGAAGATGCCGACAGTGTGCTTGAAGCAGAGCAAGTCGGAGAAGAATGTTCCCATCTTGCCTGCGCCTATGATAAGTATTCTCATCGCGGTTAAAGTCTATTGTTCAACACTTCGATTTGCTGACGAACCGATTCTTCGTGAATTGCTTGGTAGACGGTCTTCATAAAGTCGCCGTTCATACCCATTTCTTCGGCATTACGCGCACGCGTGTTGAGCACATCGTCGTAGCGTCCGGTCTGCAGTACGGGCATGCTGTGCTCTTTCTTGTACTGGCCGATTTCGCGGCTCACGCGCATACGTTTGGCGAGAGCCTCGATGATTTCGCCGTCGATTTGGTCGATTTGTTGGCGCAGAAGCGTAAGGCTTTCGGTGGTTTGTGTTGTGTCGCGCACTACCAATGTGTTGAGAATAAAGTTAAGAACTTCGGGATTAACTTGTTGACTCTTGTCGCTCCAAGCGCAGTCGGGGTCGCAATGCGATTCGATAATCAAACCGTCGAAGCCGAGGTCCATGGCTTGTTGCGAAAGCGGAGCAACGAGTTCGCGCTTGCCACCGATGTGCGACGGGTCGCAGAAGAGAGTCATGTTGGGCAGGCGACGTCGCAACTCGATGGGAATGTGCCACTGCGGCATATTGCGGTAGAGGTGCTTGCCGTATGCGCTGAATCCGCGATGGATAGCGCCTATGCGAGTTATTCCGGCATTGTGGAGGCGTTGCATAGCGCCAATCCAGAGTTCCAAGTCGGGGTTAACGGGGTTTTTGACGAGCACGGGCACGTCGACGCCGTTAAGCGTATCGGCAATTTCTTGCATTGCGAAAGGATTTGCTGACGTACGAGCGCCAATCCATAGCACGTCAACGCCGTGCTTCAGGGCTGCCTCAACGTGCTGACGTGTAGCCACTTCGGTAGCGACGAGCATGCCGGTTTCTTTCTGCACGCGTTCGAGCCATACGAGACCTTCCTCGCCGATGCCTTCGAAGCCACCCGGCTTGGTGCGCGGCTTCCAGATGCCTGCTCTGAAGATTTTTATCCCTGCCTTAGCCAAATCGGCTGCCGTAGTCATTACTTGTTCTTCCGTCTCGGCACTGCACGGTCCTGCTATGATAATCGGTCGCTTGTTGTCGACGCCTTTAAACTGTATAGGTTTAATAGTTTCCATATCTATATTGTTTGTTTTATTCTTGTTAAAGCCTCTTCCATTTTTTCTTCGGTTGCGCAAAGCGAAATTCTGATAAACCGCTCGCCGTTGCTGCCAAAGATAAATCCCGGGGTAATGAACACTCGCGCGTCGTAGAGAATTCGGTCGGCAAACTTCTCCGACGATTCTTCCGTGTCGGGAATTTTCCCCCACAAGAAGAGTCCACGTTGAGCGGGGTCGAACTTGCACCCGAGGGCGTCCATAATCCGCTCGGCAACTTTGCGACGGCTTGCGTAGACGGCGTTAAGTTCTTCAAACCA
Organism: Candidatus Limisoma sp.; assembly: GCA_051872155.1. GTDB lineage: Bacteria > Bacteroidota > Bacteroidia > Bacteroidales > Muribaculaceae > Limisoma. The sequence goes on along the minus strand of JBJEDO010000080.1, from coordinate 8,473 downwards.
GTCGCTTTCGCACTTGAGCGCTTCGACGGCGGCAAGCATCGCCGGACGGAATTGACCGGAATCAATGTTCGACTTCACCTTGAGCACCCACTCTACAAACTGCGCATTCGATGCCAACATTGCCATACGCCATCCCGCCATGTTGTGCGATTTGCTGAGCGAATTAAGCTCAATCACCACGTCTTTTGCGCCCTCGACCGACAGCATACTTATCGGCAGGTCGTTGAGTATGAAGCTATAAGGATTGTCGTTGACAATGAGGATGTTATGGCGGCGACCGAAGTCGACGATTTTCTCATAGAGTTCGACGGTTGCCGGCGCTCCGGTAGGCATATTCGGATAGTTTACCCACATAAGTTTTATACGGTCGAGCGGCATCGACTCCAATTCGTCGAAGTCGGGATACCAAGAGTTCTGCTCCTTAAGGTTGTAGGTAAAAATCTCTGCGCCTGCCAGTCGGCTGACGGATGTGTAGGTCGGATAGCCGGGATTAGGCACCAAGACGCCGTCGCCCGGATTGACGAAAGCCATAGTGATGTGTAGAATACCCTCTTTCGAACCGATTAGCGGCTGAATCTCGTTTGTCGGATTGAGTTCGACGCCGTACCACCGTTTGTACCAATTAGCGTAGGCTTGACGAAGTTCGACGGGACCCACATAGGGCTGATAGCCGTGCGTGTCGCTGCGATGAGCATACTCGCAGAGCGTATCGATGACGCGGGCGTGCGGCGGACGGTCGGGACCGCCAATGCCCAACGAAATGATGTCGCGACCTTCTGCATTAAGCCGTGCCACTTCTTTGAGTTTCTTGGAAAAATAGTATTCCTTAACTTGCGACACTCGCTGTGCCGGCTCTATTCTATTTGCTTTCATTCGTTTTGAATTCTGTATATTCTCCTAATATTTTAAAATCGCGGATTAGCGGGCGTACCGCCTCGATTGACTGACGATAGCGCGTAAAGTCGTCGAACGTAAGGTCGATGAAGAACCGATATTCCCACTCGCGCCCGATGATTGGTATGGATTGTATCTTCGACAAGTTGATGTCGTAGAACGAGAAGATTGTCAATATCTTTGCAAGACTGCCTTGAGTGTGGGGCAACGTGAACACGAGCGACGCCTTGTCGATGTGCTTGCGGTCGACCAATTCCGATTCGATAACCGGGTCGGCAACTATGAGAAAACGCGTAAAGTTGCGCTTATTTGTCTCAATGCCTTCGACGAGCACGTTGAGCCCATAGAGTTCGGCGGCATACTTGCCACAGATAGCGCCGTGCCCGAGCAACTGTTGTTCGGCAATCTCTTGCGCACTCCCTGCCGTGTCGTTTTTCTCGACCATTTTCAGATTCTTATGACCGGAGAGAAACTGCTCGCACTGCATCAGCGCCATCGGATGCGAATTGACCTCGGTGAGCTCGTCGATGGTCTGTCCGGGCAGCGCCGCCAGCACGTGAGAGATGCGCATTTTATATTCGCCGACAACGGTCAAGCCGCTAAGCCGCAACAGTTCGTGATTCTGCAACAGACTTCCGGCTATTGTATTCTCGATAGCGACGATGCCGATTAGCGAAGCATCGGTCTTGAGCGTCTCGAACATACTCGGAAACGTCTCGCAGGGCACCGATTCTACGTCTTCGCCGGCGAAATATGCTCGCGCCGCCGCATCGTGGAAGCAGCCTTTTACGCCTTGTATGGTTATTCTCTTTTTCATCGTTTACAAAAAAATCCCGCACTTAAGCGGGATTATATGGTTTTAATAATATTTCGATTACTCACATACCATCCCGCTTTTATTCTTGTTAAAATAAAAGTAAAAGAAATAATATGCAAAGTAATTTTTCGTCATTTTTGTTGTTTCTTTTTGCAAATGTAGTGATTATATTTCAAAATGCAACACTTTTGGCAAAAAAACTTGTAATTTTTGAAAAAATTCTTGCTGTTCGATGAATTATCTTTTCGTCAGGCTAATCATTAGCGTCACCGCTACGATAGCAATGCTAATACCCAAGACAATCTGTACGGTCAAGGGCTCGCCAAACATCAGCGTGCCGACAAGCATTGCGGTTATCGGCTCGAACACGCCCAACACCGATGCTTTCGTTGCCCCGATGTTACGAGTCGCCAAAGCTAGCGTTGCGGTCGATACGATTGTCGGCAGTATGGCTAATCCCACCAGGTTGAGCCAAGAACCGGCGCCCTCGATGCCCGCCATCATCTCGGTTTCGGAGAGTATCATCTTACCGAGAAAGATTACGGCACCCACACTCAATGTGGTGAAAGTCAATAGCGTATTGGAGATGTCGGCTATCTTGCGATTTCTGTTGATGATAACAATAAATAGAGAGTAAGAAAGCGCCGACCCAATCGATAGAATCACGCCCAACGGGTCGATTGTCTGCCCTGCTCCGCCTTGCGTCATCAGGATTACACCTCCAAACGTGGCGGCTATGGCAAGCCAAACCGGCCACGACGGCACGACTCCCAGAAATACCATTATGAGCGCCACTATCACCGGATAAAGAAAGACCAAAGTAGTTGCCAAGCCCGAGGCTATGTAATGATACGACTCGAACAGCAACAGACTGCTCATCGTATACAGTACCCCGAGCACTGCCAATACCCCGACTTGCGGCAACGTCAACTTGATATGCTCTCTTCGTATCAGCAGATAGAATCCAAGCACCAACACCGCTATCGCATATCGAAAGAAAAGTATAGTCTCGATTGCCGCTCCTTGGGCTATCAAGGGGATAGCAAAGAGCGGGTTAAGTCCATAAGTGATGCCGGTGATTATCCCCGCCGGATAGCCGATTATCGCGTTTCTACTTAATGCTTTCATAATACCTCTGCAATAGTTCAATCTGATAATTTATCAGCAAAATTACAACATTTTTTTGAGTTTTTACGCACTACAAAATTATATAAACGGTGCCTATTTTGAATACAAAACGGTTTTGCCCAATTCTGCCCAATTCCTGCTTTATGTCAACTTTGTATATCACAAAATTGTTGTATATTTGTAAAATCAATCAATTATTAAACACTAATATGAAAAAATTCTTGTTATTAGCACTCTTGGCGCTCTTTGCCTCTAACGTAGCCAATGCCACTGTGTTGTTCTCGTTCTTTACCGATCTCGCACCCAATTATGACGTGATATTCGAAAGTAAGGAAGAAAACAATGTACAGACCGTGCTCAAAGGCGACTCAGGTTGGGGCGGTTTGAATGACTGTCAGAGTTTTTTGGATGATGTGATACCCGAGGACGTCAGCAAGCATTACAACGGCAAATATATGATAGTATATACCTCAACGTTCCATAGAGAAGAAGTTGACGTTGTCGACACTAAAAGCAATATGGTGTCTGCCATCTATTTGGTCAGCGACGGCAAGTCGGTAAAGGTGTTCTATACCGAAACCTCAGGCACTCAGCAAAAGGAATGGGAAGCCCAAATCGCCGGAGGCAAACTCTAATCGAAGAATTGTTTTTTTTGATTAAGATTGTACCGCCAAAGCCATGGGTTGAATGGCTGCGAATCTACCAAAGCAGGAGAATTGCATAGTTCGGGCAACTCCTTGTCGGCAAACACGCTTACCGTATCGCTATCGACGTAGCGACCGGCATCGGCAATCGTCGGCACAATCACGCACCGCTGCTCGTCAGACAGGTGCGGAATCAGAAGTGTCAGCATATTGCGGTCGCCCGGAGTTTCGGCATAGAGCACAACGCATCGGTCGTTCGGAAAATCGACCGGCTCGTCGTTCAGGTAGTCTACTCGACCGGCAAACGAAGTATTTCCCGCGAGCAACAGCAAGGCAACCGCTACAACTATTTTGTGCTTGGGTCGGGCGAGTTCACACGCCAAATACATACAACCGGCAGCGATTATCGGCACTGCGGCACACGCATAGCGATTCAATTTCCACGGCGCAAGTATCATCGCCATAACGAACCAAAGTGCGGCGCAAATCGGCACCCACTCAAACGGCACATCCGCCTTCCGACCACGCCACATCCCGACTACGGCAACCACCGCGATGAGTGCTGTAACCGGCAAGCCGAGGATGTCGAGCGCAATCATCTTGATGCATTTCGTGCAGCCGTAGTAGACGTGCGCCCACGTGTTGCCGCCCGACAGCATTGTTGCAACGTCGGTCGTCCGATCGTCGGATACGAAATTGAAAAATCCCCAATAGAAGAGTTTGCAAAGAATGATGGAAACAATAATTATCGCCGGGAAGTATAATTGCTCACGGAGCGGCAGCTGTCGTCGGCAATACAAGTACGCCCCAACGCACAAGAGCACGGCATAGATGGCATTAAAATAGCCCGCCGAAACCAATGCAGCCGCCGATATGGCAACGCTGACGGCATGACTTGCCTTTATCCGATTGTGATTCTTTACATATATGCAAAGCGCAACCGTGGCGGCTGTAAACGCCACCATCAGCGCTTCCGCCAACTGATATTCGCGAACGAGCAACGTGGTGGAAATCGCAGCAGGATTGAGGTATGCCGCTGCCAGTAGCAAAGCCGGCAAATAACGCCGACGGGGAAAGAGTTGCCGCAGCATCCATGCCATAGCGACAAACGACGCCGTAAAGAGCAACAAGTTGAGCCCACAGGCACGATTTATGACGGGTCGAATCTCGGGCACGTTCTGACCGATGAGCGCAGTGCGCAAAGCCATGTAGTAGAGCGATGCATGCGAGCCGTCGCGGTTGTCGTGCCATAGCGACGCAATGTCGTCGGCGAAGCCGGCAAAGCCGCCGCGATTGTCCACGTAGAGCATCTGTCGGAGTTGCTGCGCCGTGTAGACCGTATCTGCCGCGTAGGCATCATCGCCCCACCCCGTTGCGTTGTATGCCAACGTCAACGACGTCAGTTCGTCGCCTTCGAGGCTCGCTTTTTGCGCGATGAAATACACGCGAAAAGCCAACGCCACGACCAAAACGGCGATTACTGACAACGTAGAAGCCGACAATCGACAAACTCTATTCATACGCTCCCGGTCGAGTTAAAACTATCGCTAAGCCCCTACTCTATTTCTTGCGAGCGTCGATTTCCTTAAGAAGTTCGTCGACCGCCGCACGCAACTGACTGTCTTCGCCTTTGACGATGGTCTCCGGCGCGTTGAGCACGAAAATATCCGGCTCGAGTTGCGAATTTTCGAGGAAGTTACCTTGCGCCGTGCGATAGCCGATAATCGGCGTACCGAAAATCAACGAGCGGTCTTGCAGGTTTTCCCACGACACACTGGTCATCGTACCCGGAACGGGGGCACCGACAAGTTTGCCGAGTTTTTTGTATTTATAAACCCACGGCGTGCCGTGTGCATTTGAGTAGTTGGCTTCGCATTGAAGCATTATCGAAGGCTTGTTCCAACGACGGCTCGGCATGTCGCAAGCTTCTCGTCCGCGATATTCTTGCGTGAGATATTTCTCGCCACTGAGGAGAATTTCGATGTCTTCGTGCAAACGACCGCCGCCGTTGAAGCGCGTGTCGACAACGATGCCCTCACACTTGTTATACTTGCCGAGTATGTCGGAATAGATTGTGCGGAAACTTCCGTCGTTCATCGATTCGATATGTACATAACCCAAACGACCGTTCGACCATTTGCGAACGTCTTCGGCACGATTGACAACCCAACGCTTGTAGAGCAAGTCGTTGAATCGGCTGTCGCTAATCGGCTTAATCACTTCGTCCCAAGTGTCGCCGTTGGCTTGGTCGCGCAGCGAAATCAAGGTCTTTTTGCCGGTAAGTTTGTTAAGAAGGCTGAAGAATTTCTCCCGGCTGTCGAACGCTTCGCCATTGATTTTCTCAACGACAACGCCTTTCTTAACCTTCGACGAAGCACGGTCGAACGGTCCGCCTTCGACAACTTCCGTAACGAGCATACCCTTGCCGGTGTAGTTCCAATCGTAGAGCAAGCCGAGGTTTGCCGTAGCGTCGCCCCACGCACCGGGACGATATCTGCCACCGGTGTGCGACACGTTGAGTTCGCCAAGCATTTCGCTGAGCATTTCCGCAAAGTCGTAGTTATTGTTGATGTGCGGCAAGAATTTCTTATAAGCCGCCGTCATTTTCTTCCAATCGACGCCATGCATATTCGTGTTGTAGAAATGGCGTGCCTCTTGGCGGCAGACGTGCTCGAACATGTAGTCGCGCTCACTTGCACGGTCGAAGGTCATCGACGTCGAGAACGATATTTTGTCGAGTTTCTCGCCCGTTACGCCCATCTTCTGCATCGAACCGCTGCCGAGAATAAACAGGTTGTCGCCCTTTTTGTCGAGTTCCAACTTAGCCCACGAAGAGTCGAGTTTCTTGACAAGACTCGTCTTGTGTTCGCGCAAGTCGACCTTCCACAAGTCGTAGCCCTTTTCGAACGACGACAGGAAGTACAATTTGTCGGCATCCTTCGTCACGATAGCATCTGCGATTTTCGAAGAATTATTGGTCAGGCGCACAATGCGGTCTTCGATGCCGTCGATTTCGACGTTGATATCTTTTGTTTCGTCGTCGGTTGCGGAATCTTTCTTGTCTTTTTTATCCTTCTTATCCTTTTTGTCTTTATCCTTATCTTCGTCCTTCGAGGCATTCTTCTTTTGCTCTTTTTCAAGTTCCTTGAGCAACTCGTAGTCCTCCTTGTTCAGACGATATTTGTCGTAAGCATCTTGATTCATAAACACGAGCATCACGTCGTTGAGCGAGCCCCACGAAGCATGGCTGCGCATACCGTAGCGGTCGGTGGTAAACATCACGGCGTTGCCGTCGAGTGTCCACTTCGGATTCGAGCTGAAGTAACCGCTTTGCGTGATGTTTATCGGCTTTTGACTGCCATCGGCTTTGACGATTGCCACGTCGCTATACGGGTCGTGACCGTTTCCGATAATCTCCAACGCAAACCACTTGCTGTCGGGCGACCAACTATAACTGAATCCGAATTCAAACCAGAGCGACCCGTCGGTCACTTGCTGAATCTTACGGCTGTCCAAATCAAGCACCATCAGTTTGTTTTCACCTTCGATAAAGGCGAGTTTTTTGCCGTCGGGCGAGAACTTCGGCGACTCGCGGTCGATGCCGTCGTCGGGCGTCAAACGCTCTTCGTCGATGAGCGTTGCATTCGGGAAGTTCAGGTCGTCGCTACGCTTAATGGTTGCACGATAGATGCCCCAAACGCCGTTACGCTCAGCAGCATACGCAATCGAGCGATTGTCGGGGGCAAAACATACGTCTGCCTCACCGGTTTCGGTGGTGGTGATGCGCTTGGTGGTGGCATATTCCACAGAAGTGACAAACACCTCGCCGCGCGACACAAAAGCAACTTGCTTGCCGTCAGCCGACGGAGCAGCAGCCGTCACGCCGCCGTTGATGCTTATCGTCGTCGGCAGGTCGGCATCGTCGTCGGTTATACTTATCTTAACTTTCGCAGGCTTTGCCGGTGGCGTCTGCGTATAGATTTCGCCGTCGTAGGTGTAGCACAACCGACCCGACTTGCTCATCGACAAGAAACGCACCGGATGCGTCTTGAACGACGTCACGGCTGTCACTTTACCGCCATGCACTACAGGCATAGAATAGACGTTCATCGAACCGCCGTCGCGCTCACTCAGAAGATACATTGTCTTCCCGTCAGGGCTATACAACGGATTGCGGTCTTCGCCGGCGTGATCCGTTATATTCGTATGACGTCCGCTGACAAAATCATACTCCCAAATGTCGCGCGTCACCGACGATGTGTGATGCTTACGCCATTGATTCTCAAAACCTTTAACGTCTTGATAAAGCATCTTTTTGCCATTGAGCGACACCATTTCGGCGGGCGTGGCAAGCAGTTGATGCAGTTGACCTCCGTCGACCGACACTTCATAGAGTTCCGTCATCACCGATTCGGGCGTCAACGCACTCTCTGCCGGGTCGAAAATCGACGCCGAGAAAAGCACGCTTTTACCATCCTCGGTAAAAGCCCAAGGACGCTCTGCGCCCGAATAATACGTCAAGCGCTTTGCCTGACCGCCCGTCGAAGGCATAACGAAGATATCCAAGTTGCCGAAACGATCGCTCGCAAAAGCTATCTGACGTCCGTCGGGCGACCACACCGGCATCGTTTCGTACGAGTCTTGTGTTGTCAGCCGACGAGCCTCGCCACCATTGACTTCCACCTTATATATATCACCTTTATAACAAAAAGCAATCTCCTCACCATTAGGCGAAATTGCTGCATAACGCAGCCACATTGGCGTTGATGCCATTGCACTAACAGTTGCCAACGATGCAACAACCGCAATTACCGTTTTCTTCATAATTGATTTGTTTTCTTGTATTTAGACAACAAAATTACTGTAAATTGCCCGCATAAGCAAATACAAACGACAAAAAATGGAGAGAGCAAAGGTAAGAGATGAGGTAAAGACAAAAGCCAAACCACCCGCGCGTCGATGAAGATGCGCGGGTGGTTTATTCGTTGTA
>JBJEDO010000079.1:0-16471 GCA_051872155.1 Candidatus Limisoma sp. | reverse complement strand
AAAAAGCAATAAATATGTCGAAAATTTGGTTTTGAAGTGATATTATTCTTACTTTTGCGTGTAAATTATCTGCATTTGAAACAAGGATGGCAGCAACATTCAGCATAATCACAATAACCTACAATGCGGAGCGCGAACTTCCGGCAACGTTGGCAAGCGTGGCGGAGCAAACGTACACCGACTACGAATATCTGATTGTCGACGGTGCATCGTCCGACGGCACGGTGGCGTTGGCTCAACGTAGCGGAATAGACGGAATTCGCATTGTGTCGGAACGCGACGGCGGTCTCTACGACGCGATGAACAAAGGTATTGCTTTGGCTACCGGTAAATATCTCATCTTTATGAATGCCGGCGACGCTTTTCACCGTCCGACCACTTTGGCGCAATATGCCGAAGCTGCCCGCAACAATCCCGACATAATCTACGGGCAAACGCAACTCGTCGACGCCGAGCGTCGTCCCAAGGGGATGCGCCACCTTACGGCGCCGCCTGATTTGCGCTTTGAGTCTTTTCGACACGGTATGTTGGTTTGCCATCAGTCGATGGCTGTTCGCCGCGAAATGGCAGAGCCTTACGACTTGCAGTATCGGTTTTCGGCAGACTACGAGTGGTGTCTCCGCTTCTTGAAAAAGATACAGACGAGCCGTTATATCGACGATATCGTTACCGACTATCTCACCGACGGCTTGACCGATCGCAACCATCGTGCGTCGCTTCGGGAGCGCTATCGCATTATGTGCAAATATTACGGCACTATTCCGACGACGTTGCGCCACGTCGTGTTTGCTTTGCGCAATTTGAAAAGAAAATTGAAAAAATAAATTATATAGGTATGGAAAAGAAAACGATAAAAATAAATTCGCTCGACGAATTGGCGTCGGCGGCTCGTGAGTTTGTCGCTATGATGGGCGACTACACTGTTTTTGCATTCTACGGCAAGATGGGAGCCGGCAAAACGACGTTTATCAGCGCTGTTTGCCGCGAACTCGGCGTCGACGATGCGGCTAATTCGCCCACGTTCTCGATAATCAACGAATATCGTTCGGAGACCACGGCAGAACTGATTTACCACTTCGACTGTTACCGTCTCGAAAGCGAAGACGAGGCATACGACATCGGTGCGGAAGACTATTTCGACTGTGGCGCGGTTTGTATGGTTGAATGGCCCGAAAAGATTGAGGCGCTTTTGCCTTACGACACCGTTCTCGTTGATATCGTTGCCGACAGTAATGATGCTCGAACCATAACTGTCGAATTTCCCGAACTTTAGATTTAGACTGAAAAAACACAATATGAAAAAGATATTTTCTTTGATGCTTGTCCTCGCAGCGATGCTCGCATCGTGTAGCCAGAGTGATGAACTGTTGACTGTTAGCAAAGATGCCAAGGAAGTGACGTTCTCGCTCACTGCCGACGGAGTAGAGCAAACGCGTGCCGCCGATGCGTTGCGCTATGTGATGGCAATTTACGACGAATCGGAAACGAACGTTGTGCTTGCGGAAACAGAGTTTACGACGAGCAGTTTTGCCGTGCGTCTCGACCCGGGTAAGTACACCTGCCTCTTCTGGGCGGACTATGGCAGCGAAAACTACGACGCCGCGAACCTGAAAAGCGTAGCCCTCAAAGATGCGGCAACCAACTTGGATGCCTATTTCGCGAAGCAAAACATCACTATTGAAGACGGTGCCACGATAGACGTTACGTTGCACCGTGCCGTAGCAAAAATGGTGCTGAAAGAAACCGATATGTTGCAACCGGGCTCGTTGAAGGTGACTTACGCCGGGTGCAAAGGTTTTAATGTTTCCGATGGAGTGGGAGTCAATCTGCAAACATTCTCACAAACCATCTCTATCGAAAACGTCATTGAAGCCACTACTGATACACCCGCCGAAGTCGGCAGTTTCTTGATGTTGGCTAATGCCGACGAGCGAGTGGTCCAAGACTTCAAAGTGCAGTATCAGACCGCAACGAAAACCGAACCTGAGAAGACCATCACCAACGTCCCCGTGCAAGCCAACTATGTGACCAACATCAACGGTAAGTACAGCCGCAACGTTGCACAGCAATTCACTATCATCGTCGACGATATCTGGGCAACGCCCGAGAACGAATACGACATGATTCCTTACGTCACCTTCTCGGCGGAAAGCGAGCAGACGTTTACGATGGATTTTGATCCATATGAAAGGGAAGTATTCACTTTAAACGAAGGTGAATATTTCGAATATTCCGTAGGCGGAGGTGAATGGACGCGGTTTACTACGACAGTTAGCGACATTCACTTTGGCGGCGCACTCGGTGACCTCCAATTGCGAGGCAAAAGCAGTCAGGGTACGGCAGATTTAAACTCGGGGCGTTGCACGATTTCGTTCGGAACATCAGGCGTATTAGTTGACTGTACCGGCGATATCCGCACGCTAATCGATTATAAGAACTACAAAAGCGCAAATACGGAGAACGCAGTGTTTTGTGGTTTGTTTGAAAACAATACACTCTTAATGACTGCACCGGAACTTCCTGCTATGAAATTGTCTGAAAATTGCTATCTCAGTATGTTCGCCGGTTGTACTTCTCTCATTTCTGCTCCCGAACTTCCTGCTTTGACCTTGGTTGATGGTTGCTATTTTTGTATGTTCTATAATTGCTCCTCACTTACTACCGCCCCAAAACTCCCTGCCACTGCTTTGGCTAATGATTGCTATGCCAATATGTTCTACAATTGCACTTCTCTCACCACCGCACCGGAGCTCCCTGCTGCGACTTTGACTTCTAATTGCTATGGATTTATGTTCTATGGTTGTACAAAATTATCAGAAGTCAAAATGTTGGCGACTGAAGTAAGTGCGGGTCATTGTTTGATATATTGGATGGAGGGAGCAGGTACGGAAGCCGCGTCGCGCACGTTGACATTAGCCAATCAAGATGTCTATAATATCATAAGTGCTAAAAATTCAATGCTTCCCAACAACTGGAAGCAAGGTGCTGAGGGTACGACCGTGATTTTCAAAAATTGATAAACAGAAATCTTAGACAATGAAGTGGGCATCGATATTTATTTGTGCAGTGTTTTTCGTCGCAGGAATGTTGTCGATACTCGCTTCATTGTTTAATTGGCATTGGTTTTTCGAGAGTTCGAACGCCCGAATGCTAACCGGCAAGATGTCGCGCCGCGCGGCTCGTCTGCTTTATGCGGCGCTCGGCATTGCCATTCTCTATATGGGAAGCGTCGTTGCACGGTCGCTATTTTGACGACCTGCTTCGGCGAGTTTCTTCGACCATCATTAAAAGTTCTTGACGCACAATCTCGGGCAGCGCAATGCCGCGCAGTTCGAGCGACCGCGCCCATCCGGCAATGTCGTCGGGTAGGAGGGTGAGCATTATGTCGCGAAATTCTTCGGTCTGCTCGTCGTTATAGCGGTCGGGCGTAATGCCAACAAAGCGGTCGAGTTCTTCATCGTCGTAATAGACAATCTCCGTCGAGGCTTTGACGAGCGAGTCTTTTTGGCACGTTATGTGCATGCCGCAGCACGACTGTTGCGTGTCGTCGTTAGCCTCGGGAGTGTCGTCAGCCGTTTTGCCGTCAGGCTTGTGCGTAAAGCGGTCTGATATGTAGAGAATAAGCCCGACAGCGACTGTCACGGCGAGAATTATCAGCGCACCTTTCATTATTCCAATTCGCTAAATTTGAAGCCGAACAATTTGAGGTGTTCCCAGAATTTCGGATAAGATTTCGACACCACTTCGGCATCTTCTATCGTAATGCCCGGCACGACGATTGATGCCGGAGCAAAAGCCATCGCCATTCGGTGGTCGTCGAAAGTCTCGATTGAGGGCGCTTCGTCGACTGCATGGCGTACGGAATCGCTCTCGAGGGTGGCGTCTTCGGTCTCGCGAACGATATAGCCGAGCTTCGCAAGTTGCGAGATGAGCGCTGCAATGCGGTCGGTCTCTTTTATTCTCAACGTCGACAATCCGCTGATTTTGAACGGAATGCCTTTCAAGCAGGCGGTGACGACAATCGTTTGCGCCAAGTCCGGCTGATTTTTTAAATCGATGTCGATGCGTTTGGCAACCGTTTCGGGATGGTAGGTAAGCAAAACGCCTTCTTTTGTGTATTCGGTTTCGACGCCGAACAATTTGAAGATTTCAGCCACCTTAGAATCGCCTTGGCAACTGTTCCATTGAAGGCTGCCGAGTTGGATGTCAACCTCGGGTATTAATGTCCGAATTTCGTACCAATAACTTGCTGCCGACCAGTCGTTTTCAATAGAATATGGGCGAAACAGATATTCGCCTTGCTTTATGGTTATACTCTTGTCGGAGCACCAAACTTGTGCACCGAAATCGCGCATTATTTTTGCTGTCATTTCGACATACGGGCGCGAAACAAGTCCGCCGGTTATGTCAATTGTCAAACCTTTGCGAAGCCCCGGCGCAATCATCATCAATGCCGAAATATACTGCGAACTAATGCTGCCGTTGATGCTTACAGTGCCGCCCTGCATCGGCGCTCGGTAGATTCGAAGCGGTGGACACGAATCCGAATCGCCGGCATACTTGATTTTTGCTCCTAATTGACAAAGCACATCGACAAGCTCTTTGATAGGGCGCTTGCGCATACGAGCACTGCCGTCGATGGTAACGGTCGACCGGGTGCGTAATGCAAGGAATGCGGTCATAAATCTCATTGCAGTACCTGCGGCGCCGACGTTGATATAGTCTGCGCCTTGTTGGTGCTTCATTATTGCCTTTATTATTGCGTTCGTGTCGTCGCAATCCGACACGTTGATAATGTCGCCACCGCCATCCGTTTGTGCTATGATTGTCAGAACGCGGTTGCAGATGCTTTTCGATGCAGGTAGAGCAATCGGTAAATCTGATATGTTAGTCGGTATGTCTTTTGGATTTATACCGTTGATGATTATATCCATAGTGTATTATTTAATCCTTTAAAATTCTTGTAATTCCGATGCCGAAAAGCGCGTAGTCGAACACGACAGGGTCGTCGGGTCGGAGCGTGCGCAGCGTTTCGGTCAAATCGAGCACGGCTTGTTTGTCGTTCGAGCGACGCGAGAGCAAGCCTAATAAGCGAGCCGTATTGCCCACGTGCACGTCGAGGGGTATGAACAGTTGCGCTGGAGTTATGCAATCCCAAACGCCCATGTCGACGATGCCGTCGCGGCGCACGAGCCATCGCAACGCCATGTTGATGCGTTTGAGCGCCGTTTTGTCAAGCCCGAGAGGAAAGCAGCGCGGGTTGGTTGTGCCGTTGGCTTCGATCATTTCTGCATTGAGCAGTTCAACGAGCTGCCAAGCCGGGGTAGGCGACGACGCGATGTCGCAGGCTTTCGCGAAATTGTTGATGCTTCCGTATCGGCGATACACGCGTTCCAAGCCGTTGAGCATATGGTAGAAATCGTCGCTGAAAAACGTCCGGTGGATGTTGAAACGCTCGCCCAAATCTTCAAATCCACGGTCGGCAACGTAGGCGTACGGTTGATAGTCCATCAGCCGCAGCATCTTTTCGCAGTTCGAGCAAATCATTTTTCGATTACCCCAAGCAATCGTCGCCGAAAGGATAGCGGCAATCTCGATGTCGCGCAAGTCGCTGAACCGACGCGGAAATTGCACCGGGTCGGAGCCGATGAAGTCGGTGCTGTTGATTAGCGCGGCTTGCTCGACGAGCAGCCGTGCGACTTCTTCAGGTATTTGTTTCGTTTCCTTCATTTTTCAACGCAAATTTACGTCAAATCAATTATAAATGCAAACGATTCCAAAACTGCTCTAAAAAATTCGAATAATTATAACATTCATCATTGCGTATTTTGATTTTTTCAAAAAAATCCGTAATTTTGCGTGCAATAAATTTTAAAGCAACATCTTATGTCTTTTATTGCGGAAAAAGTTGTTATGGACGGATTGACATACGACGATGTATTGTTGATTCCGGCGTATTCTGAAGTGCTACCCAGAACTGTCGAGCTCTCGACAAAGTTTTCACGACACATTGAATTGAAGATTCCTTTCGTTACGGCGGCAATGGACACCGTGACCGAATCGCAGATGGCAATCGCTATCGCTCGCGAGGGCGGAATCGGCGTGATTCATAAAAATATGTCGATAGAAGAGCAAGCCCGACAAGTTGCTATTGTCAAACGTGCCGAAAACGGTATGATTTACGACCCGGTCACCATCAAGCGCGGCTCGTCGGTCAAGGATGCTCTCGACATGATGGCTGAGTACAAAATCGGCGGTATTCCCGTTGTCGACGACGACAAAACGTTAGTTGGTATTGTGACTAACCGTGACCTCCGTTTCGAGCGCGATTTGAATAAGCGAATCGACGAAGTTATGACCAAAGACAATCTCGTCACCACTTCACAAACGACCGATATGGAGACCGCTTCGCAGATTCTCCAACAGCACAAAATCGAGAAACTTCCCGTGGTCGATAAAGACAATAAACTCATTGGACTTATTACCTATAAAGATATAACGAAAGCCAAAGACAAGCCGATGGCGTGCAAAGACTCCAAAGGTCGTCTGCGTGTTGCGGCAGGTGTGGGCGTGACAGCCGACACGTTGGAGCGTATGGAGGCGTTGGTAAATGCCGGAGCGGATGCCATCGTAATCGATACGGCTCACGGTCATTCAAAATTCGTAATCGACAAACTTCGTGAAGCCAAAGCGAAATTCCCCGACATCGACATCGTTGTGGGCAACGTAGCCACCGGCGAGGCTGCAAAAATGCTCGTCGAAGCAGGTGCCGACGCCGTTAAGGTGGGTATCGGTCCGGGCTCTATTTGTACGACTCGTGTGGTTGCCGGAGTTGGCGTGCCGCAGTTGAGCGCTGTCTACGATGTGGCAAAGGCGCTCGAAGGCACCGGCGTGCCCTTGATTGCCGACGGTGGTTTGCGCTATAGCGGCGACGTAGTCAAAGCGCTTGCCGCAGGTGGTACTTGCGTAATGATCGGCTCGCTCGTTGCCGGTACGGAAGAAGCCCCAGGCGACACAATCTTGTTCAATGGTCGTAAGTTTAAGTCGTATCGCGGCATGGGCTCGCTCGAGGCTATGGAAAACGGCTCGAAAGACCGCTACTTCCAGTCGGGTACTGTTGAGGTTAAGAAACTCGTGCCGGAAGGCATTGCCGCTCGTGTGCCCTATAAAGGTACTCTCTATGAGGTTATCTATCAACTTGTTGGCGGTCTGCGCGCAGGTATGGGCTATTGCGGTGCGGCTAATATCGAGCAACTTCACAACGCAAAATTTACACGAATCACCAATGCCGGCGTACAAGAAAGCCATCCTCACGACGTGACAATCACCAGCGAGGCGCCCAACTACAGCCGCGGTGAATAAATGATGATGTTTTAAAAAAAAGTTGAGAGACATATAATAAAAGCCATAATTGTGCGTTATTATTATTGTACTTTTTGTAACTAATAATATGAAAAAAACAACAATCACAGCAGGAGTTCTGCTTCTTATTGGCGGTTTGTCGCTCTTTGCGGCAACCAAAAAGTCGCCGGTGTTGATGACCGTCGATGGCAAAGACGTTACGCTCGCCGAGTTTGAATATATGTATAACAAGAACAACCAACAGCAACTTGCCAAGCAGCCGTTGGATACGTATCTTGACATGTTTACCGTCTACAAACTCAAGGTAGCCGATGCCATCAACGAAGGAATCGACACAACAAAGTCGTTCCAAAAAGAATATGCCGGATATCGTAACGACCTGTTTGCCCCGTTCTTGGTTGATACGGTGGCTGAAGAAGCTGCAGCAAAGGGCATCTACGAACGTATGAAGACCAACGTCAAGGCAAGCCACATCATGCTTGCTCGCGGCGATAATGCCGAGGCGGAAGCCAAAATCAGTGCCCGGTTGGATAGCATCCGTTCTTGCATCCTTGCAGGTCAAAGTTTCGAAGACCTCGCTCTCAAGTATTCTATCGACCGTTCGGTTACGACGAATAAGGGTAGCATGGGTTACATCACCATAGGCCGTTTCCCGCAAGAGTTTGAAGACGTGTGCTATGCCACTGCCGTCGATTCTATCTCTCCGGTATTTACCACCGATTTCGGTTTCCATATCGTAAAAGTCTACGAGCGTCGTCCCGACCCGGGTCAAGTCAATGTGGAGCACATCCTCAAACTTTTCCCGCAAAATGCTACCGGCGAGCAAAAGGCTCAGGTTAAGCACACGGTCGACAGCATCTACGCGTTGGTGAAAGCCGGCGGAGATTTTGAACAGTTGGCTCGCGAAAACTCTGAAGACGGTTCAGCAAAACAAGACGGTTTGCTCCCGTGGTTCGGCGTTGGTCAAATGGTGCCGCAGTTCGAAAAAGTGGCGTTCGATTTGGCAGACGGCGAAATCTCCGAGCCTTTCGAAACTCGTTACGGCATCCATATCATCAAGAAACTCGGCAGCAAATCACTCGGTTCGTATGCCGACATGCACGAGCAAGTTATGCGTCAGCTCAGGAACTCGTCGTTGTCGACAGTAGGTCGCGACAGTAAGGTTGAGCAACTCAAAAAGCAACATTCGCTAATGCGCAACGTCGACACCGAAAAGTTGCTCTATGCCGACGTTACTTCGCCCGCGCAATTCGACTCGGTATTTATCGCCAAATATAAAGATTCAAATCTTACACTTTTCACAATCGAAGGTCGTAAATATCCGGTTTCCTTGCTGATTGACCGCATCAAAGGCTTCGGCAAGATGAGAGACGAACAAGCAAAAAAATTCTTGAACGGAAAAATCAACGAAATTGCCACCGAAGCCGTTCTCAATTACGAGCGCGACTGCCTCGAAAACAGCAACGAAGATTTCAAGAACCTCTTGAACGAATATCGCGACGGTATGTTGCTGTTCGAAGTAAGCAACCAAAAAGTGTGGAACAAAGCAGCTTCCGACGTTGCCGGTCTCGAGAAATATTTCGAAGAGCATCGTAATGAATACAAATGGACTTCGCCGAAATATAAAGGTTATCTCATCCAAACGACGAGCGACTCCATCTCGAAACTCATCAAGCAACAGATTATGGACATCGGCGAAGACTCGTTGGCTCGCACGCTCCGCAAGCAGTTCGGTAAAGACAATGTAAAAATCGAAAAAGTTCTCGTTGCAAAGTCGGAGAACGCGATGGTCGACGCTGAAAAATTCGGCGGTGAGAAAGTTAAACCGCAAGGCAAATATACCGACTATTTCGTAATCCGCGGCAAGATTCTCACTCAACCGGAGGAACTTAACGACGTTCGCGGACTCGTGGTCAGCGACTATCAAAACGCCCTCGAGGCTGCTTGGGTTGCCGAACTCAAAGAGAAATACAAAGTCAAAATCAACCAAAAAACTCTCAAAATGGTGAAGTAACACCATCGTGAACAGAAACAACGAGAGGCAGTCTGAATTCGCTCAGGCTGCCTCTCTTGTTTTTGTCATACTCTTGTTATGCCTTTGTTATTATCCTGTTACAAATTCTGCCGAATTTTGCAGCGTCGAACAATTAAGGTATATTATGAGATTTGTATTAGGTTTGATTTTTAGCATCTTGGCATTGAATGTGTGTGCCAAGACCATCAAGGGAAAAGTTATTGATGGAGCAACCAATGAGCCTTTGATAGGCGCTACCGTATTACTTGAAGGAACATCTACAGGAACTGCTACCGATATAAACGGCGAGTTTGAGATAAACTGCGCTGTCGGTAGTAAACTTGTGTTTAGTTACATCTCCTTCGACACGGTGACGCTCAACGCAGCCGATGCTATGGAAGTGGTGCTTCAGCCGTCGAAGCAGTCGCTGAGCGAAGTAACCGTGGTGGCGCAGACGCGGCGCGATGTCGATACGGCGTTGCTCAATCAGATGAAAACGTCGCTGACGGTCAATAGCGGCGTGTCGGCGCAACAGATAGAAAAAACGCAAGACAAAGACGCCTCGGAGGTCATGCGCAGAGTGCCCGGAATCAGCGTTATAGAAGATAAATTCATCATGGTGCGCGGACTGTCGCAGAGATATAATAACGTATGGATAAATGGCAGCGCCGTGCCGAGTTCGGAGGCTGATTCGCGTGCATTCTCTTTCGATATCATTCCGGCATCGCAAATCGACAACATCACAATTGTAAAAGCCCCGGCGCCGGAATATCCCGCTGACTTCTGCGGCGGATTTATCAAGGTGAACACCAAAAATATTCCCGAAAACAACGCTTTTGCAGTCAGCATCGGCGGAACAATTAACGAAAAAACGCATTTCCGTAATTTCCTGTCGGCGAAGGGTAGTGGTACCGACTTTTTGGGCTTCGACAACGGATTTCGTAACTTCAACGGCGGTATCGACGGAGTGCTGCAAAAGAGCAACGTCGGAGTGAATCTTAGCGGCAACGGCTTTAACAACGATTGGACAATCTCGCAATCGACTCCGGTGAGCGACTTCGCGCTCAGTGCCAATCTCAATCGCTTGTGCCGCTTCGAAGGCGGCTCGAAGTTAGGTCTGCTTGCAGCCGTCAACTACAACCTGTCGCATCGAATCGTACTGAATATGGAGAACTCGCTGTTCGGAGCATACGACGTGGAAAACGACCGCGAAAACTATCTCCGACGAAGCCACGACGACCAATACACGCAATATGCCCGCCTTGGTGCGATGCTCAACGCTGTGTGGCTTTCGGCTGACGGAAATCATAAAATTGAATTGAAGAACATTTTCAACCAACTCGGAAAAGACCGATACACCTACCGCGACGGAATCAGCGCACAAAGCGACCCCGAACATCGCGCCGAATACTATTACAGCAGCCGGTCGACCTACAACGGGCAACTTGCGGGCAGTCACACGGTTGGAAGCAACAATTTCGACTGGGCGGCAGGCTATTCGTATGCCGACCACAACGTGCCCGACCGACGTCGTTATCTACAGTCGGACGACGAAAAGGACGGTCGCTACAGCCTGCTGACGGGCAACGACGTCACGCGCGAATATACTCTCCTGAAGGAACATATCGCTTCGTTCGCGATGAACTATAATCGCAAATTCGAGGGGCGAATTTCGCCCACGCTCAAGGCTGGTGCTTATGCCGAATACCGCACTCGCGACTACCGCACTCGCTCGTTCATCTATGCTTGGAATCCTTCGGAAAACACTCTGCCGAAAGACTTTCGCTATTCCGACCTCACCGTGCTCTTGTCCGACGAAAGTATGTACGGCGACGACCGTCTTTACCTCATAGAAGAGGTGAAATGGCGCAACAACTATGGCGGCAATAATATGCTCGGCGCGGCTTATGCAGCGGTTAACCTGCCGTTGGGTAAGTGGGATATCTACGCCGGACTGCGCTTTGAGCATAACCGCATGGAACTTATCTCAAACACCCGCGACTACGAGAAAAGCGAGGTGAGCAACTACTACGACACCAACGACTTCTTCCCGTCGCTCAACGTGGCTTATCGCCTGTCGGAGAAACATCAGACGCGTGTGGCATACGGTAGAAGCATCAATCGACAAGAATTTCGCGAAGTGTCGTCGTCGGTCTACTACGATTTCGACCTCGCCGGCAACGTTCAAGGAAATCCCGATTTGAGCGCATGCCGCATCGATAACATCGACCTCCGATATGAATGGTATCCCTCGAATGGCGAAATGGTAAGCGTGGCTTTGTTCGGAAAGTTTTTCGACAAGCCGATAGAATGGACCTACACCGTTGCCGGTGGTACCGACTTGGTCTACTCTTACAAAAACGCCGATAGGGCATACAGCTACGGCGTAGAGGTGGAAGTTCGCAAAAATCTCGGGTTCATCGGAGCGCCTTGGCTCTCGCTGCTCTTCAACGGTGCGCTGATAAAGAGCCACGTTGACTTTGCCGAAACCGACCTCGACAAATCGCGCCCTATGCAAGGACAATCGCCTTACCTCATCAACGCCGGATTGTTCTACACCAATACGAAAGGCAACTTCAACGCGTCGCTGCTTTATAATCGCATCGGCAAACGCATTGTCGGTGTGGGTCGAAGCATGGGGCATGCCGAAGACGCCGTGCGCATCCCCGACTCATACGAGATGCCGCGAAATGCGCTCGACTTTACGCTCTCTTATCGGTTCGCAAAGTTTATCGAAGCGAAGTTGAGCGTCAAAGACATCCTCGGCGAATCGGTAACATTCAAGCAATTCGAGAAAGGCGTAAGGCTCACCGACGGTACGGTGAAAGATGTGGAAGAAATTACCCGCAACTACACGCCCGGGCGCAACTACAGCATCGCGCTGACTTTCAAATTCTAACTAAACGAATTCACAATACATCAGTTAATCTAATTTTATTAAGATGAAACGTAATGAATTTTTCAGCGTTGCAGCTATAACTTGTGCAATGCTCGTATCCGCTGCGTTCACTTCTTGCAGCGACAGTGACAAACCCGATGTTCCTGCCGGCGAACAAAAAGAAATCGGAATGGATGGCAACATCAAGATTTACGACAACATTTTGTTTGCCGACAACACCATCGGCAACGGCGACCAAGAAGTGGTGTTCAAAGGCAAGCAAACCATCAAGAAGGGCACGTACGTTCTGAAAGGTTGGGTGTATGTAGCCGACGGGTCGGAACTCACCATCGAGCCGGGAACGATAATCAAAGGCGACAAGGAGACAAAAGCCGCTTTGATTGTCGAACCGGGAGCAAAACTCTATGCCGACGGTACGGCAAACGAACCTATCGTATTTACTTCGGAAATGCCTGCAGGACAGCGTCGTCCGGGCGACTGGGGTGGCTTGATTATCTGCGGAAAGGCTCGCAACAATCAGCAACAACAACAGATTGAAGGCGGTCCGCGTACAAAACACGGCGGTCAAAACGATGCCGACAATTCGGGCGTTTTGCGCTATGTTCGTATCGAATTCGCCGGATATCCTTTCGAGCGCGATAAGGAAATCAACGGCTTGACATTCGGCTCTGTCGGTAGCGCAACTACGGTCGACTACGTGCAAGTGTCGTACTCGAACGACGACTCCTTCGAGTGGTTCGGCGGTACGGTAAACTGCAAACACTTGGTGGCTTTCAATGGCTGGGACGACGATTTCGACACCGACAACGGTTTCTCGGGCAAAGTGCAATATGCACTCTCCGTGCGCAATTCTCGCATCGCCGACACATCGCAATCAAACGGCTTTGAGAGCGACAACTGCGCCGACGGTTCGCAAGTCGACCCATTCACCACTGCCGTATTCTCTAACGTTACCTTTATCGGCCCGAAAGCAGTCGATGCTTCGTTCGAAAACACCAACGACTATATCAACGGCGGTTCGATGAACCCGAACAACGGCTCGGCACTCGGTAAATTCCAAGCGGCAATGCAGATTCGCCGCAGCAGCCGCTTGTCGTGCATCAACTCTGTTGCCGTCGGTTTCCCGATTGGTCTTATCCTCGACGGCGAAAAGGGTAATACGCCCGCTATGGCAACTGCCGGCAACCTGAAATTGCAAAACGTTTGGATGGCTGATATGGGCATCCTCGGTTCTGACGCCAACAAAACCTACACGGATGCTTTCGTGACCGGATATGATGAAAACAAAAAGCCGATTCTCGACCCCGCCCGCGAATCGTTCTCGTCGACATTCTTCAAAGCTCAACCGGGCAATCGCATTGCTTCGTCAAGCGAATTGATGCTCTCGGGTAAGGGCTCGTTGAAAGGTCTGCAAGCCGACTTCATTCCTTCGGCAGGAAGTCCGCTCCTCTCGGGCGCATCGTTTACCGACTTCAGCGGATTCGATAGCGTATCGTTCATCGGCGCTTTCGGAACTGACAACTGGCTGAACGGATGGGCTAACTTCGACCCCGAAAATACAGTCTACTAACCTACGGCTGATTTATAACTGAGGAGCCTGCCACAATTGCGGTCGGCTCCTCTTATGTATCGCTATTCCTCATTCGGGAATATTTCGCGGTCGTTGTCGTCGTTGCCGTAAAGGTAGATGAAACTCTCGCTTGATGGGTTTTCTATTCGTTTCTTCTTATATTGCAGATTGTCCCATATGCGCCGTACGTGGCTTTTATCCCATCGTTCTTTGGTAATCTTGATCGGTTCTTTCTCGTTTTCGGGATGCCCTTTGTCCCATATTTCATAGTATGAATCGCATTTCTTGCAATGACACATTGTAAGCTGTCGGTGAACTTTTACTATCTTTTCACCCTTGTCGTGACTTGTGTAGGTGATAATTTTGCGTTTGCCATCGCCGCTCATTCTTGAACTGCTTGTTGTATACCCGTCGCGTTTGTAAGATGCCTCAATGAGCTCCCGGGAGTTCACTTTCCAAGAATTGCAGTAGATGCAACGCGATGTTTGTAAATCGTTGTCAAAAATCATAAAATTAACCCCGGCAGATAGTCCGAATATGATTCCGAACAACCACCAAAAGAAACTGTCATAATGCCCTTCTATTATGAGAATTGCTATCGAACACACGAAAAACAAAATCGCAACAGGCATGAAACAATTTTCTATTTGTTTGTTCGTCATACTCTTAAACAAGCTAATCAGCAATACAATGCCGATTGTAAGCCAGGCAATAACCGTGCCGGCAACTATCAATCCGATGATATATTCTATGAGTTTCATTAGGTGAGATATATTTTATTTGCGAATATAGTAATTTTTTTCGAATAAGACGAATTTCGTGTCGTTTTCGTATGGATTATAATGAATTACAAATCTGAAGAATCAAAATATATTTTGTTCGAAATTGACATAAATTCGAGATAAAATTTTTACCTTTGCAAGGTATAGTAACGTGTTTGCTTAAAAACGAGTAAATGCGCTAATATTGAGAAATATAAATACTGTTTAGATATGAAAACATCAAAAACAATCGTAACGAGCCTCGTGGTTCTAAGCATGTTGGCTGTGCAGGACGTATGTGCGCAGGACAGCAGCGACAGCGAGGCAACGGATGTTGCCCAAAGAGGATGGTATATTGGCGTCGAGGGTGGTGTGCCTTTCGGCGTTAATACTTTAAACTCGTTTGGTGCAGACAAGACAAGGGCGGGTTACGCCGCGGGACTTTACGGAGGATATCGCTTCAGTTCCGTCATCTCGGCAGAGTTGTCCGCCAAGTTGGGTAAAGCAAATCTATCGGCACGCGAATGTTGTGCGGCGAGCGACTACTGGTTGGGCACCGACGGCATAACCTATCACGCTCCCGTGGCAGGTCTTCTCGGTGCCGACTATTCCGACTTGAAAAGCGTCGTTTCGCTGCAACAATACGGCGCGCGGCTCAACGTGAATCTGCTCGGATTTTTCAACCGCACTAAGCAGAGCCCTTGGCGTCTCGAACTTTCGCCGATGCTCTCTGCCGTGAGCACTAAGGCTGAATTGAAGACCATCTCGGACTGCAAAAGCATCTACAACGACAAATCGCGCTGGCATCTCGGTGCCGGAGGCAACGTGCAGGTTTCGTATGCCGTTACCGACCATCTCAACATTGGCTTATATTCCGGCATTACCTACTTGACGGGTAAGGGTATGGACGGCGTGACGAAACACGTACACGATGCCAATTACCTTTGGGAGAGTGGCTTGCGTATCGGCTGGTCGTTCGGCAAAAAGCAAAAGAAAGCACCCGTTGTGCCCGATGCCGCTCCCGAACTCGCTCCGCAAGTTGTCGAAACGCCTGCTAAAACCGAACCGAAAGTTGTTGAGCCGGAACCCGAACCGAAGCGCGAAATTTATGTTCCGGAGGTGAAAGAATTGACATTCCCCGAAATCTATTTCGATTTCAACAAATCGGCAATCCGTGCAAGCGAAACGGAGAAAGTTCAAGCCATCTACGACGCTCTTCAAGCAAATCCCGACGTGAAAGTGCTCGTCACCGGTTGGTGTAGCAACTCGGGTAGCCGAAAAGTGAACGACGCTCTGTCGCTCCGCCGTGCTAAGGCTGTCAAAGACAGACTCGTGAAAATGGGTATTGACAAATCGCGTATTGAAGTTTCCGGAAAGGGTATCGACTACAACGAACCGGTTGCCAAGAAGGCACGCCGTGTGGATGTTACCGACAGAAAGGAGGGTCAAAAATGAAAACATTTATCAGAAATATAGCAAGCGTAATGCTTTGTGCAGCAACGCTTTTAGGGTTCTCTGCTTGTTCTTGCGACGAACCACACGAAACTGATGGCGGTGTGGCAATAGCCCTCGACAACAGCCGTTGCTCTGATGTTGCCATCGGTCAAACCAACTTGTATATCTACGACACGGCGGGCAATCTCTTCGCTCAATACGACTATGCAGATGCCCGTGCCGTTGCGTCAACTCTGTTGCCCTTAGCGGCAGGACACTATACGATGGTAGCCATCGTCAATGCCGACGACGTGCCGACAGCGACTGCCTCTCTTACGTCGCTGCATGAGTGGGTGGTTGCCCAATCGGCTGTCGACGCCGATATGCTCTCGGGCATTGCCGATGCCGACGTGCCCGAAAAGAAAGTGACG
>JBJEDO010000078.1:0-16553 GCA_051872155.1 Candidatus Limisoma sp. | reverse complement strand
AGGATTCAAACCTGTAACCTTCTGATCCGTAGTCAGATGCTCTATTCAGTTGAGCTACGAGACCAAAGCTTTTGTGACCCCGACAGGATTCAAACCTGTAACCTTCTGATCCGTAGTCAGATGCTCTATTCAGTTGAGCCACGGGGCCTTTTGCTTTTGCGACTGCAAAGATAATACTATTATTTTAAATACAAAAATCTTTTGCCAATTTTTTTGACGTATTCAAGCGTTTTCCGGCGTTTTTTTGAATTTTCGCCGTTGTTCGCACTCTATCCGAGATAAATCCAGGATAAATGATTTGCCTAAACGGCATCCGACTACCCTATCACCGACAACTAAAAACAGGTAATTCGAGTCGCTTTTTGACAAAAAATTGCCCAAAAACATATTTTTTTGACATTTTTTCTTGAAAAATATGAACATATTGAAATTTTTAATTAATTTTGTAGCAATTAATGTGTTATTAATAAAAACCGAAATTCTATGAAAAGTAGATTCTTATTGCTCATAGCATGCCTGCTGATAGGCATAGGAGCAAAGGCGCAAACGGCACAAATTAGTGGTAGTGTCGTAACGGAAACCGACGGCGAGCCAATTATTGGCGCAACGGTTATGGTAAAAGGCACAAAAATCGGTACGACAACCGATGTTAATGGCCAATTTTCAATCACCGGAGTTCCCGCAAACGCAAAAACTTTGACAGTGACTTACGTGGGAATGAAGAAAGCGGAAGTGCAAATCGCACCAAAAGTTAAGGTTGAAATGCAATCTGCAATCGAAGAACTTGACGAGATTATGGTTGTTGCGTACGGTACTGCCAAGAAGAGCAGCTACGCAGGCTCGGCATCGCTCGTTAGAGCAGACGCCATAAAAGACGTACCGTCGACAACATTCGAGAATGCATTGAACGGTAAAGTTGCAGGTTTGCAACTCACCAACAATTCAGGTCAGGCAGGTTCCGCTCCGGCAATCCGCATCAGAGGTATCGGCTCTATGAACGCCGGCAACGAGCCTCTTTACGTTATCGACGGTGTACCCGTAACGTCGGGTAATATCGGTCAAATGGACGGCGAGATTTATTCGACCAACAACATTATGAACTCGCTCAACCCCGACGATATCGAATCGATTTCGGTATTGAAAGACGCAGCAGCATCGTCGCTCTACGGTTCGCGTGCCGCTAATGGTGTCATCCTCATCACCACAAAGAAAGGTACGACAGGCAAACCCACTATCAACTTCAAGACCGAAGTCGGCTTCACCCCGTGTTGGGCTACCGACAACTACGAAACGGCAAGCGTTCAAGACAACGTCAACATGCTCTACACCGTGTTCCACGACTATGCCACAAATGGCGAAGGTTGGACTGAAGAAGAAGCTAACGCATATGCATTGAAGCAACTCAACAAGAAGTTTAACCAACACGGCTATCAATTCACCACAAATGGTATTGGTGCTCGCGAAAACGTAATCATCGGCGAATACGACAACTCCGGTCGTGGCGGCAAATATTACGACTGGGATAAGGCGTACTTCCGTACGGCAACCTACCAAACCTACGACTTGAGCGTCAGCGGTGCTAACGACAAAACCAACTACTACACATCGTTGGCTTATACGAAAGACGAAGGTCGCTTGAAAATCAATAGCTTCAAGCGCGTTTCAGGTCGCGTCAACTTGAACCAGAAAGTGGGTAAATATTTCGAATTTACCACCAACGCATCGTTTGCAAAGACCGACAAGAGCGGCTACAACGACACTCGCAGCACCGGTGCAAACTACTTCATGCAAACGCGAAACCTCCTTTGGGGACTCTATTGGCCTACCGACTATAAGACAGGCAAACCTTGGACAAAGAGATACGGCAGCTACGCATACAACGGCGTATACTACGACAACGAGTGGGAAAACAGCTCAATCAACACCAAGTTGATGGCTGCCGAAACGCTCACAATCCACATTCTGCCGGGCTTGGACGTTCGTTCGCTCTATTCTTACGACAACACAAACGTCAAGGACCACATCTATTATAGTGCAAACCACTACTATGGTTCTGCAGATAATGGTAACGTAACAGAATATCGTACGACCTACGAGAAGATGGTTTCGTCGACCACGGCAACTTACAACACCACAATCGACAAGCACACCTTTGGCATTATGGCTGGTTTTGAAGCAGAAAAGAACAAGACCGACTATCTCCGCGCAACGGGTACAAATCTTCCGGTCAGCACACTCCACACAATATCGACAGCCGGAACACAGACTTCGGGAGGCTATTCGTGGGGCAACTCGATGGCTTCTATCCTCTCGAAAGTCGACTACAACTTCGACGACCGTTACTTCATTTCGGGCTCGTTCCGTCGCGACGGTTCTTCGCGCTTGAGCGAAGAAGAGCGCTGGGGCAACTTCTGGTCGGTAGCCGCTGCTTGGAACATCAAAAAAGAAAGTTTCCTCGCCGATGTCGACCTGCTTAACAACCTGCGCATCCGCGCTTCTTATGGTGTCAACGGCACATTGCCTTCGAGCAACTACGGCTATATGAGCCTCGTCAACTACACCAATAAATATATGGGCAACCCGGGCGGAACAATCAGCTCGATTGGCAACAACAACCTTTCTTGGGAAACAAGCTACAATGCCAACGTCGGCATCGACTTTGCCCTACTCTCCAACCGCTTGCGCGGTACCGTTGAATTCTTCAACCGCGATTCGAAAAACCTGCTTCAAGACGTGCCCATTTCGCAAGTTACGGGCTTCTCGTCGACACTTCAAAACATCGGTAGAATCAACAACCACGGCGTTGAAATCGAGATTGGCGGCGACATCATTACCAAAGGCGACTGGACATGGACGGCAAGCCTCAATGCATCGTTCTTGAGCTCTAAAGTCAAAGAACTCTACGGCGGCGCCGACATCATTTGGTATGACCCGACAGGCGGCGACGACCGCGCACAATACATCTATCGCGAAGGCTCACCGACACTCTCGTTCTACGGATTTGAATGGGCAGGCGTCGACAAAACCAACGGTAAGAGCGTCTACTACGTAAACGACCCCGACGACCCCAAAGCAGGTGACTTCCTCTACAACGGTCGCGGCGCAACCTACGACTACGATAACGCCAACTACACTATTATCGGCAACGCTACTCCGAAAGTCTACGGAGGTCTTAACACTACGGTTACATGGAAAGGTCTCTCACTCGGCTTGGCATTCACTTACAAGATTGGTGGAAAGCTCTACGACGGCGCCTACAAAGACGTTGCCGACGACGGTTACTATTGGGAACGCATCCGCGCGAAAAACTATTTCGAAAATTTGTGGACACCCGAAAATCCGAACGGCTCGGAACCGCAAATCTCCGGTCTTGACCTCACCGACGCTATGGAATACAGCTCGCGCCACATTTTCAACGCAAGCTATCTGCGCCTGAAATCAATGACTCTCGGCTACACCATCCCGGCTTCCATCACAAAGAAAGCCTACATCCAAAATGCACGCTTATTCTTTAGCGGAACAAACCTGCTTACTTTCTCAAAGTATAAAGACGCAGACCCGGAAGTTAACGAATATGGCACTCGCGGTTGGGAGACTCCTCTTGGTAAAACATTCGTATTCGGTATTGAGTTGAAATTTTAAAATTGAACAACGATGAAAACAACAAAAATATTATTTGCTGCATTAACAGCATTGGCAATGACGTCCTGCGACGATTTTCTGAACATGCAGCCTACCCAATCGGGCAACGCCGATGGCTCAGTCGAAACGGTAACCGATGCCGAAGTAGCAATCAACGGTATGATGAGCGCAATGACATCATCGGCATACTACGGACGCAATTTCGTGCTCTACGGCGACATAAAAGGAGGCGACTTGACCATCTACTCCGCAGGTCGCGGTCTCGACGGACTCTACAGTTTCAACCAATCGCCATCCTACGGCAGCTACTCCGGCTTTTGGAGCCAAATCTACTACTGCGTTCTTCAGGCAAACACGTTGATTAAAAACATCGAGGCGCTTCAAGCAGCAGGCACCGAAGAAGATTTCGACTACATCTTAGGAGAAGCCTACTCTCTGCGTGCACTCTACTATTTCGACTTGGTTCGCTTGTACGGTTTGCCCTACAACTATAATAAAGACGCATACGGTGTACCTAACATCACCGAGCCCTTATCGGCAATGGCAGAGCCCACACGCGCTACCGTAGCAGAAAACTATGCACAAATCCTCGCCGATCTCAAGAAAGGTGCCGAGCTGATGAGCGACGACAAATCGCCGAGCAACGGCTATATGAACTATTATGCCAACATTGCTCTTCAAGCAAAAGTCAAACTCTATATGGAAGACTACGAAGGCGCTCTTGCTGCGGCAAAAGAAGTGATTGAAAGCGACAAGTATGCGCTATATAAGAACGACGATTGGGCAGACTCATGGAGTCAGCAATTCGGCTCGGAGTCGATTTTCGAACTCGGCATAACTGTCGAAGAATCCGACCTCGGTTCTTCGTCGCTCGGCTACTACTTGATGCAATACGGTCAAATGAAGAACGCTCAAGGATGGTTCCTTGCAAGCGACTACTTCCTCGACCGCTTGGGTCAAGACCCGACCGACGTACGTTGGGCTGTTATGGACAACGACGAAAGCTGGGTTGATACAGGTGTTGAACGCAAAGGTGCTTGCTACAAATACATCGGCGGGACCGACCTTAAAGGCGACGGCAAGGCTACAATCACTGCCGTCAACATCAAAATCATTCGTCTCTCGGAAGTTTACCTGATTGCTTCAGAAGCTGCCCTTCACAGTTCAGCCGGTGCGTCTGTTGCTGCCGACTATCTCAACGAAATCCGCAAACGTTCTCCGGGTCTTGAGCCTGCTACAGCTGCTACAATCTCCGACGATATGATTCTCGACGAGCGCAGCAAGGAACTCTTTGCCGAAGGTCAACGTTTCTTCGATATGATACGCTTGAATTGCACGATTGAGTACAACGACGATTTCCAAAGCGTTCCGGTTAGCGACCGTCCGAAGACAATCGACAGAACTTTCTACAAAATCGTCCTGCCAATTTCGCAAGACGAAATCAACGCAAACCCGGCAATCGCCGACCAGCAAAATCCCGGTTATTAATTAAAGGATTCTAAAACTACCGACAGAGGTTACTTCCGGCAAATCGCCGAAGTAACCTCTGCTTATATAATGGAGTTTGGCGTTTTTGCACTATAATAGCACGTCACAGAATGACTTTAACCATTTTGTCTGCAACCTTAACCATATACATTCCATGTGGCATAGCAATAGTTGTATCTATACCACGATAGATTAACATTCCGCTAATAGAATAAACTTCAATCATAGCACCTTCTGCTCCGTGGATAAGCAAAACACCGTTATGTGTTGTTATCTTTAGAGAGCCGGCATCTACACTATCCGCCTTGCCGTCTTTGATTCCACATATATTGGTAAAATACGACCATCCCTCTGCCGCTTTGTATGCCTCAATGCTCGATTCCGGGACAAACAACTGACAAGTCTCAGGGATTCCTGAAAAAGTATCAGTAGAAGCGACAACAGGTGGATTTGCATTTTGGGATGTTATTGATAATACATTTTTGCAACCGCTAAACGAAGCTTCACCTATTTCAGCAACCGAACTCGGAATTGTTATTGACGTTAGCCCGATGCAACCGCTGAATGCATATCTACCAATCGCAGTGACCGATTCCGGAATGACAAGATTCGTTATTTCTTTACCATTTAAATATAGATGGCCTGCTAAAGTAAGAGGATTCCCCTTGTAGTAAAAATTAATACCACACCATGCCGACAAGTCGGATATTTCCACTTTTGACAGCCCGGTGCACCCATCGAATGCACGATTTCCAACCAAAATGACCGAACTTGGTATCGTCACCGACGTTAATCCTATGCATCCTCTGAAAGAATCAATTCTGATGGTGGTAACCGAGTTTGGAATTGTCACCGATGTCATGCCAACGCAATCCTGGAACGCATTATCACCTATATACTTCACCGAATAGGTTATTCCTTCATTTGTAACCGAAGAAGGAATAACAACCGAACCCGTGTAAGAATTATAAGTGCGATCTTTATATGTTACACGAGCGACTTTATCATTGGCATTATATATATCATAATATATATCATTTTCAACAAAATCGTAAGCATAAGATGAATATGGCAATAGAAACATTACCCAAAAAGCAAAGAAAATAATCTTTTGTCTCATAAAAAAAATAATTTTGTGTTCCTTAATTCCCAAAAAGGAACGTTATACTTAAGTGTGGGAATTCTATAAAAAACCTCTTGCGGAACTTCAGCCTGAGGCTAATAATCAAATTTTAACGGTGACATAAAAAATAATATGCAAAAAATCAAACCGATTTATACGCAAAATTATCGCTTACCAACAGCAAAGGTACAATTAAATATTATAACTTTCAAATATATCGATAAAAATCACATATCTTCCTATTCAATTATTGAATAAAAAGTATTATCTTTGCACTTTGAAAAAGTGACGAGATAAAGAATAGTTGATGAGACAATTAAAGATTACAAAATCTATCACCAATCGCGAGAGCGCATCCGTCGAGAAGTATCTGCAAGAGATAAGCCGCGAAGCTCTATTAACCACAGAGGAGGAAGTGGAGCTTGCGCAGAAGATACGGAAAGGCGATAGCCAGGCTCTTGATAGATTGACCCGTGCTAATCTTCGATTTGTTGTTTCTGTGGCAAAACAGTATCAGAACCAAGGATTAAGCCTCCCCGACTTAATCAATGAAGGTAATTTAGGCTTGATTAAAGCAGCGCAGAAATTCGACGAAACACGTGGCTTTAAATTTATCTCATACGCCGTATGGTGGATTCGCCAGTCCATCTTACAAGCATTGGCAGAACAAGCGCGAATAGTGCGACTTCCGCTCAATCAAGTAGGCTCGCTCAACCGAATCAACAAAGCGTTGTCGCGGTTTGAGCAAGAGAACGAGCGCCGTCCGTCGGCTGAAGAGCTATCGAAAGAGCTCGACATACCGGTCGACAAGATTTCCGACACGCTAAAAGTGTCGACACGCCATGTGTCGGTCGATGCTCCGTTTAGCGATGACGAAGACGGCAGTTTGCTCGACGTTTTGCCAAACGATGATGCTCCGGAAGCCGACTCGTCGCTCAACAAGGAGTCGCTTTCGCAAGAAATCGACAGAGCACTTGCCCGACTGAGTGAGCGTGAACGCGACGTTGTGAAACGCTTTTTCGGCATTGGCTGCGACGAGATGTCGCTCGACGAAATCAGCGACGAGCTTAACCTCTCTCGCGAACGCGTGCGACAAATCAAAGAAAAAGCCATTCGCCAGCTGAAAGGCGAAAAAAGCGCTGCGCTGAAGCCTTTTCTTGGTTAGTAACCGGCAAAGTTTGCCATCTTAGGCTAACTATCCGGTATGCGACACCGACCACTATAAGGCGTACATATGACTCCGATTTGTGCCTCGGAGTGATGTTATAAAAGTTAATTTAACATATTTTTAGGTGTTAATATAAACTTTTATGCAATTTTTTGCGTTTATATTAGCATCGAACATTAAAGGCACTGAGTTGTAAATATAATTATTGCAAACGAAGGTATAAAAGAACGATATGAGGCAATTAAAGATTACAGAGTCTGTAACAAAGCGAGACCCGGCTACCGAGAAATACCTGCAAGAGATAGGCAGGGAACCTCTCATTTCAGTTGATGAAGAAATTATACTTGCAGAAAAGATTAGAAACGGTGACGAACGTGCACTCAACAAACTGATAAACGCCAATCTGCGATTTGTGGTTTCGGTAGCAAAACAATACCAAAACCAAGGATTGACATTGCCCGACCTTATACAAGAAGGCAACCTTGGTTTGATAAAAGCTGCACAAAAATTCGACGAAACACGCGGTTTTAAATTTATCTCATACGCCGTTTGGTGGATTCGCCAATCGATTTTGCAAGCCTTGGCTGAGCAATCGCGCATCGTTCGCTTGCCACTCAACCAAGTAGGCTCTCTCAATAAAATTAACAAAGCGCTTGCCAAATTTGAGCAAGAAAATCAACGCCGTCCCTCGCCCGAAGAGTTGGCTAAGGACCTTGACATACCGGTTGAGAAAATCGTGGAAACGCTAAAAGTATCAGGTCGTCAAACGTCTATCGATGCACCGTTTGCCGAAGGCGAAGAAAACAGCCTTATCGACGTGTTGTCCGACGACAGCGCACCGACTACCGACTCGACGCTTACAAAAGAATCGCTCTCGACCGAAGTCGACCGCGCACTCAACCTCCTGCAAGAGCGTGAACGCGAAATTCTGAAGATGGCTTTTGGCATCGGCTGCCAAGAAATGACTCTCGAAGAAATCAGCGCAAAATTCGAACTCACACGCGAACGTGTGCGTCAGATTAAAGAAAAAGCAATAATGAAGCTCAAGGGTCAAAAGAGCAAAATACTCAAATCATACCTTGGATAAAATCCACGCCGGATTTACAAACCATACACTCCAAAAGTTGAACAAGACTTTTGGGGTGTTTTTCATTTCCCTTCTCGGTCGAGCAGCACGCGTTTGGCATCCGGTCCGCCTCTGTAGCCGGAAAGCGACCGATTGCTACCAACGACGCGGTGGCACGGCACGAAAATCGATATCACATTCGCACCAATGGCATTGGCTACCGCGCGGACTGATGTTGGCATTCCGATTTGCCGCGCTATTTCGCCATAAGAAATCGTCGTGCCGAAAGCGATTTTCAGCAATTCGTTCCACACAGTTTTCTGAAAGTCGGTCCCGACAAAAAGAAGCGGGACATCAAACTCCGTGCATCGTCCGGCAAAATATTCATCAAGTTGCGCCTCGGCTTTTTCTATCACCGCCGCCGTTCCTTCTTCAATCTCGGCGTTCAGTGCTCTTTTCAACCTCTCCTCCGCTTGCTTGCGACGCTTTGCCGTCAGCCAATCGCAAAGGCATAGTTTATCCTCAAAAGAGCCGAGCATCAGCATGCCGCACGGCGACTCGTAAGTCCTTAGCTTGATAGTTTTTCGCTGCATACAAACTTTATACGTCGCATTCGGTACGCAAGAAGTGATGCGAAGCATGGCATTCCTGCAGAGAATGGTCGATGAGCCAATGTCGATTGGCGAGCTCGGAAATCACTGTCATTTCGTGAGAGACAACGATAACGGTCGCCGTTTTTGAAATTTGTTCTACAATTTTGTAGATTTGCTCAACGAAGTTGCGGTCGATATAGGAAAGCGGCTCGTCGAGCACAACCACTGAAGGTCGGCTTATGATTGCCCGCCCCAACAATGCGCGTTGAAGTTGTCCGCCGGAAAGAGCGCCGATGACGCGTTGTCGCAAATCAGCGATGCCCATCAACTCAAGGGTTTCATCGATTTGGCGTTTTGTCTCTGACGAAAATCTGCCACGGAGGTTATGTCGGTCGGCAAACAACCCTGAGGCAACGACCTCTTCTACCGTTATCGGAAAACGGCTGTCGATGTTGTTCTTTTGAGGCAAATAGCCGAACGACAGGCTGTCGACAGCATCACCGTTACAGAAATATTCCACAGTGCCTTGAGTCGGTTTGAGCAACTTCAGCAACACTTTAAGCAGCGAACTTTTACCGCCGCCGTTGGGACCGGTAATAGCAACAAAGTCGCCGTCGTTAATCGAAAGCGACACATCTGCAAGCACCGGCGTCGAGCCGTAATCAATGGTCAACCCCGTGCCGCGAATTATTGTTTTATCATTGAGCGATTGCATCTGCTATTTTTACGATTTCAGTTTTCCAATCATACGACAACGGATTGATTTCGACAATCTTAGCCCCGATTTCGGCATTCACTGACGCTGCCTGTGCCGAATCCATATCTTTCTGCAAGAAGAAAACGGTTGCCCCACTCGACTTTGCCAAATCTATCTTGTCTTTAACGTACTTTAATGGCGACTCCTTACCTTCGTATTCGACGCTGATTTGCTGCAAACCGTAGTCGTTTGCAAAATAGCTCAGCGACGGATGCCACACCAAGAAAGACTTACCGCGGCAATCGGCAAGCCGAGCATCAAGTTGCGACTGCAATTCGTCAAGTTCGGCAGTGAACGTACGCAAGTTTTCGTCGTAGATTTTCGTCCCGTCAGGGTCGAGTTCACACAATGCCGCATGGATATTTGCAACAATGATTTTGGCATTGACAACCGACGTCCAAATGTGCGGGTCGGTGCCATGTTCGTCGTCGGCATCAAAATGATGACAACCCTCGAGCATCGTCACACCTTGCGACAAATCGTACGCCTTTATATTCGGATTGTATTCAGTAATCTTGCCGCGAATCGCCGTTTCAAAACCAAGTTTTCCCATAAAAAAGTAAGCCGAACTTTTTTCGAGCGACATCATATTTGCCATCGACGGCTCGTAAGTTTCGGGGCTTCCCCCTTTGTCGAGCATACAGCGCACTTTGAAACGGTCGCCGGCAATCTTCTCGACGAAATAGCGTTGCGGTTCGATACTGACGGTTATAACCGGCTTCGAATTATCACCTTTGCCGGAACACGACATCAATAAGACCGCTACCAAGAATAAGAAATATAACTTTTTCATCATTTACAAATTTAAAATTTCACAACAAAAATCGTGCCGAACTATTTGGCAACGCCATAGACGTCAGCCTTGAGACGCTTAATGCGCTCATCGTCGGCGCCCTTCAGACAAATATCGCCATGCGTCATCAGCATAAGCCTCATAGCATTTCGGTCGGGGCTGTAGGGCGGCTGAACATAGTCGATGCCCTCTGCCAAGCGAAAACCATTGCGCTCGTAGAAGCCGATACGACGCCGCGACAAGTCGTCTTCGGGCGGCTCTACCTCTATAATCATCGGCAGAGCCATTCGGCGAACCAACTCCAAGAGATAGCGCGCTCCCCGACCGCCGTTGCGCATTCGCTCTTCGACGGCAAAATGCTCCAAATAGCAGAAACCATCCCAACGCCAACAACTTGCGAATCCGGCGAAAACATCATCCTCAAAGAACGCATACACAGAGAAAGGGCTTTCCGTGTCGGCAAGAAAATGCTTAAAATCCTCAAAATTGCGACGTTCGTCCCGAGGAAATGCCGACTCGTATAGATTGCGAATATTATCAATTATAATATTTTTAACAGAAATTTCTTCGATTTTCATTCGTAGAACCAAATAAAATGATTAATTTTGTTTGTTGAAATAAAACATACTGCTAAAATACAAAAATAATCCTATATGGCAAATTCTCAATTGGATTCATTGGATTACAAAATCCTTGAAATGCTATCGGCAAATGCACGAAAGCCTTATCTTGAAATCGCTCGCGAATGTAATGTCTCCGGTGCCGCAATCCACCAACGCATTCAAAAACTCTACTCCATCGGAGTAATCACAGGTTCGGAATCGCTCATCGACCCGTCGACAGTTGGCTACGACACTTGCGCCTACATCGGTTTCTTCCTCAAAGATCCGTCGCAGTTCGACCAAGTCATTGAACGGCTTAAGAAAATCCCCGAAGTCGTTGAATGTCACATCACTACAGGTCAGTACGACATGTTCATTAAGATTTACGCAAAGAACAACCGACATCTGATGAGCATTATCCACGGCAAACTCCAGAATCTCGGCTTGGCAAGAACGGAGTCGCTGATTTCTTTCAAAGAAGTGTTCAAACGCCAAATCCCTATTACTCCGGAAGAGGAATAACGACAGCAATGATTGACACGAGCGAATTACTTTCCAACTGTCTCGCAATGGCTAAAGAAGCGGGGAAAATCCAATTGGAACTCTTCCGCAGCAGCCACCTTAACATCCGAACCAAGTTTAACGAAAGCGACGTCGTTACCGACGCCGACAAACGTTCGGAACAACTGATAATTTCAACTATCAAAGCAAAATATCCGACGCATTCGATTCTTTCAGAAGAATCGGGTGCGTCGATTTGCAACAGCGACTACCGCTGGGTGATTGACCCGCTCGACGGAACTACAAGCTATAGTAATGGATTGCCTCATTTTTCGGTGTCGATTGGCGTCGAGTTTCGCGGAGAAACGATTGTCGGCGTCATCTATGCACCCTATCTCGATGAATGCTTCCATGCCGTCAAAGGCGAAGGCGCATATCTCAACGGCAAGCGAATAACGCCGGAAAAGAAGACGAGCCTTCGACAAGCGGTTGTCGCCACCGGATTTCCCGTCGACAAAGACACCACCGCCGACAACAACCTCGACAATTTCAGCCGCGTGTTGCCTCGAGTTAGAGACGTGCGTCGCCTCGGCTCGGCAGCTCTCGACACTTGTTATGTTGCAGCGGGATTTCTTGATGCTTATTGGGAACTCAATCTTCACGAATGGGACGTGAATGCCGCTCTGCTGATTGCCAAAGAATCCGGCGCAACGGTCGACCGTTTTCGTAACGACCGCAACATTTCCGTTCTTGTTTCGTCGCCGACACTAACGCCACTCATCCGACCGCTACTTTCCGACACGCCTGCCGTCTAACTTCGGATTTGCCGGCTAATCATTTGGCTGATATTATTGTATATCATGCCATAGATTGTCGTGCATATATACACTCCGAAAAACAAGAACAAGCACCAGCATATAAACTCGACGCCATCAAATCGAGAATCGAAGTTGAGCAATAAATTGCGCAACTTTATCCAACAATACGGCGTTTTGTGAAGCAAATAGACCCAAAACGAAGCTGCGGCAAGTTGGTTAACAACATTGTTGCGAAACTCTCGACCGACTGCGAAAGTCAGTAACAGAGCAACCGACGACGCAAGTACGAACGGTGAATTGTAAGCAAAAGTTTTATAATCAGGCAAAAACAACGCTGAAACGAATATGCTCAACGTAGCCATGAGATACATTATTAAATAAGCATATTGCGAGAGTCTCTGCAATCGAGGCAAAAATCGCTGCAAGACCCGCCCGATGAAGTACACATAGACAAGTTGCATCACGCAGTAGCCGGTCTGATTGACCTTCCCCGACCAATACCAACCGAGATAGACATTTAAGAATGTCAACACAAGCAACATCACTAACATACGTCGATTCGTCAGCGCATCGCATCCGGCATTGAGGAAAGGACTGAGGATGTAAAGTCCCAAATAAGCGGGCACGAACCACAAGTCGGTATTGGAATATATGCGAACAGCATCCCATAGCGAGTGTAACGATGTTTCGCCCGTATCGACCCATTGGTAAACCCAAACCGTCAACGATGCAACAAGGCAGATGACGGTAAATCGCAACAACCCGCGCAAAGAGAAACGAATACCGAAAAACCCGGAAATAAGCACGAAACAATTTACGCCCACAATCATCAACGACTCGAGCAACTCCTTTGCGACCATCGCGAGCGTTGGATGTTGCATATCTTCACAAGTCGGCAATCCGAAAGTGGCGCCCACGAAATGGACACCCAAGACCATCATCATACTTAATATTCTCAGCAGCTCTATACGGCTGTTGCGTACACTCTTTGACATAAGAACAAAATTGCGTGACTAAAAAGCTTCGCCGATACTAAACACAAATCCGCCGGTGGTTTTACCCATACCATAATCGATACGTCCGTTGAGGTTGTGTTTTAGCTCTATACGAAGTCCGACGCCAAAGTTAGGCAAAAAATTCTCTTTACCCAAATTCCCGTAATCGGAAAATACCGCACCTGTGCCAACCCAAGCGGCACAACCGAAGCGGCTATAGATGTGCTGACGGATTTCAAGCTGGCTCGACACCATACAGTTGTCGACAAAACGTCCGGCATAATATCCTCGCATGCGGATGCCGCCGCTACCCAACGCTTCACGCAACGACCACGGCGTCTCTTGGCTGTTGTAACTTTCGTATAAATCGAATGCCAGCATACCGCCTTTCCATAAGCGCTGATAGCAGTTGAAAGTCAAGGTCGAAGAAACAAGCGAACGGTCGAAGCCACTCAGAAATTGTGGGCGAATAACTGTACGAATTGTCAGGTTTCGCCCGCGCGTCGGGTTGGGGATAAAGTCGCGCGTATCGTATTGGAACGTAAAGCCGAGTCCCGTGAAAAATTGATGAGTCTCTTGACCTTTAAGATATGAGATATCGTCGATCGACTTAACATAACTATAATTTAAATCTAACGCCAGACCGAGGTAAATAGGACCTTTAAGGTTGTAAACGAGGTCGGTATTCAACTTAAACTGCTGTCGTGTCCATTCTATTGCCGGGTTCGTATTACAGTCGTAAAAAGAAATACCCCAAAAGTCAAGCGGAGAATAAGTAAACTCCATTTTATACGATTGGCGCAATTTTCGTCCGGGATAGAGAATGTTGCCATAGGCAGAGAGCGAACAGACCTTGTTCAACGTCACATTACCAATCAGCGTCACGTCGGAAGGAGCCATAATCGAATCGGTCTTGTCCAAGCGAAACAAGCCGGTAGCACCGCCACCGATACCGAAACTGCCTTCGCGCGTATACGACGGCATTACAATAAAGTTGACGTCAAATTTTTTGTCGAACGTATGGTCTTCGTTGCCGGAAATAAGCCCGTCAAGGTAGGATGTAAACTTGTTCTGACGTTTAAAGATTTGGGAGAATATGCCTGGCTTAGGTTGATTACGCAATTCTGCGGGGATGAGACTGTCGACATTCAGCGAGTCGGCAGGCACGAAATCTTGCGCCAACGCCACCGTCGACACAATCAATGCAACAACTAAAGTTCGTATCCGCAAAAATGACATAATCTTTCTTCAAATCGTCGGCAAAGGTACAAATATCGCACATTTCCACCAAACCACAGCACTCGACAAAGGGCAAAAATATGTCGAAGCGACCACGTTTTTATACAAATCGAACAAATCTACCCCTTACATTAATATTTATTATAACATTCATCAAATTCAAAAATACGAAGGTTATTTTGTTTTAACAGCCATTTTAAGTAATTTCGCAAAAAAATCGACAGATATGACATTTGAGCCATTGGCAGAACGGCTTCGACCGAAGACGCTCGACGACTATATAGGACAAAAGCATTTGGTTGGCGAGGGACGAATCTTGCGACGCATGATAGAGTCAGGCAGCATCTCATCGTTCATTCTCTGGGGACCTCCCGGCGTGGGCAAAACTACGCTGGCGCGCATTATTGCTTCGCAAGTAAATGCACCTTTCTACACACTTTCGGCGGTAAGC
Source organism: Candidatus Limisoma sp. (assembly GCA_051872155.1). Classification (GTDB taxonomy): domain Bacteria; phylum Bacteroidota; class Bacteroidia; order Bacteroidales; family Muribaculaceae; genus Limisoma. The sequence goes on along the minus strand of JBJEDO010000078.1, from coordinate 1,317 downwards.
GCCGGAGTCAAAGAAGTGCGTGAGGTGCTGAATCGTTGCGTGTCGGATAGCCATAGCGTATTTGTCAAGCACCGCCCTATCCTGTTTATCGACGAAATCCACCGATTCAATAAGTCGCAACAAGATTCGCTGCTCGGTGCTGTCGAAAACGGTACGGTGTCGCTTATCGGTGCAACCACCGAGAATCCTTCGTTCGAAATCATTCGACCGCTTTTGTCGAGAGCACAAGTCTACGTCCTTAATCCGCTCACCGACGACGACTTCAAAGAGCTGCTCGACAACGCCATCCATCGCGACTCGCTGCTCAGCCAAAGAGAAGTAGTAGTGGAAGAAACCGACGCCCTATTTCAATATGCCGGAGGCGACGCTCGCAAACTACTGAACATCATCGACTTAATCTACCAATCGGTTGGCGAAAGCGAACCGATGGTAATCAACAATGCAATAGTCACGGAACGTCTTCAGCAAAATCCGGCAGCATACGACAAAAACGGAGAAATGCACTACGACATCATCTCCGCCTTTATAAAATCGGTGCGAGGAAGCGACCCCGATGCGGCTATTTATTGGCTTGCGCGGATGATTGAAGGCGGCGAAGACCCGGCATTTATAGCACGTCGCCTCGTTATCCTTGCCTCGGAAGACATCGGCTTGGCAAATCCTAACGCCTTGCTGCTGGCTAATGCCACTTTCGACACGCTGCAGAAAATCGGCTGGCCCGAAGGTCGTATCCCCTTGGCGGAATGCACCATCTATTTGGCGGCATCGCCTAAAAGCAACTCCGCTTACCTTGCCATCAATTCCGCCCTCGAATATGTTGCTAAAACCGGCAACCAACCGGTGCCACTTCACCTACGCAATGCGCCGACAAAACTTATGAAAGACTTGGGATATGGCACCGATTACAAATATCCGCACGTGTTCCCGAATCATTTCGTAGTTCAGCAATACCTGCCTGACGCCTGCAACGGAATGCGCTTCTGGAATCCCGACAGCAATCCTCAAGAAGCGAAATTGGCAGAACGGCTTTCATCGCTGTGGCAAAAATAACGTCATTTTGCAAACAACTTATTTTTAAGCCATTTACGCACCGGAATGTCGTACAGACGACTGCACGCATAAGCCATGGCGATAGCAACCAAGAACAAGGCAACCGAGACGAAAACGTGCGTAGAAATCGGCGCATCGGCGTGCTCGTTTGCCCATGCCATTTGTATATATATGAGTGGATAGTGTGTTATATAAAGAGGAAAAGATATTTCTCCCAGAAATTCGCACACTTTGCGAGTGCGACGATTCGGCACACTGTCGGTTGCT
>JBJEDO010000077.1:0-16578 GCA_051872155.1 Candidatus Limisoma sp. | reverse complement strand
ATGAGTTGAAGAGTTGATGGGATGTTGATTGCTTTTCGCGAACGTAATTTATCACATCTCTATAGTACGCGCGAGGGATGCAGGTCGGTGTGCATCCCTCGCGTTCTGTCGTTCTATTTGAAGTCGATAAGGAACTCGATTATTGAGGTTTTTTCGGGGAGGTCGAGTTTTTTGCGGAGGCGGTAGCGTGCGGCTTCGACGCCGCGGACTGTCAGGTTGGTAAACTTGGCGATGTCTTTGGTCGAGAGGTTGAGTCGGAGCAGTGCGCAGAACTTGAGGTCGCTGGCGGTCAACGTCGGGTAGCGCTCGCGGAGTTTGCGGAAGAATTGGTCGTGGATGAGGTCGAAGTTCTTTTGGTAGATGTCGAGAAATTCGAGGTTGCCCATGTTCGATTCCACTTTTTTGAGCAGCGTGTCCATGTCTTTTGTTGAGATGTCGCCTTTCTGACGCTGCGCTATCATCGACTCTTTGAGGCTTTCGATGACTTTTTCTTTGGCAAACATGTCGAGTGCGAGGCTTGCTATTTCTTTACTTTTTGCCGAGAGTTCGGCTTCGAGGAGCTGTTGTTGCTGCTGGTTGATGAGCTTTTCTTGCTCGAGCATTTTGATGTTTTGCTTGTTTTTCTCGGCTTCGTATTCGGCATTGCGTTTCTCCAAAGCTCGGCGTGTATGCCATTTCGAGAAGAAGTAGATTGCGGTGATAATCAGCAGGATGTAGACGATGATTGCGCCAACGGAGAGGAAGAATGGGGTGGGGATGTTGAAGTAGTATGTGTATTCGCCGATTACGGTGTTGTCGGAGTTTGTGACGATTGCTTTGAGTTGATAGTCGCCGAAGCTGAGGTCGTGAAGTTCGAGGTCGGGGCTTGTCGACGTTGTGACGGTTTCGCGGTTGCCTGTCAGTTCGTAGCGGAATGTAATTGGCTCGTTGTTGTAGTTTGGGAAGCAGAATTGGAAGTTCAGGCTGCCTTTTCCCGGAGTGCGTGCTCGTTTTTTCTGCGACGAATCGACGTTGAGGAGTGTGGTTTCGCCGTATTTTGAGGTGTATGTCACTCGGTCGAGGCAGAGTCGCGGCAGGTTCCATTTTGTTTCGCTGTAGCGCTTTGAGTCGAATCGTGCCACTCCGTTGTTCATATTGAAGTAGGAGATGTTGTTGTGAAAGTAGATTCGGTCGTTGCTTTCGTTGTTTTGGAGCCCGAAGAATGAGATTGGTATGTAGCGCGTGGTGACGAATTTGTTACCTTTATAAGATACGAGGTAGTATCCGTGTTCGCCGGAGAGCCAGAATGTACGGTCGTCGATTGGAGTCGACGAGTGGATGTCGGCGGTGTTGTTGAGTCCGGCGTTGAGGTCGTCGTAGGGGATTATCTGTTGTTTGAGGTCGTCGTAGGTGTATAGCTGTTTGTTGTCGGAAAAGACGATGCGTCCTCTCACTTTCATAATGTGTTTGATGGTAGAGCCTGAGTCGGCGGCGTTTTTGTAGTATTTAAGGTTTGTAACTTTGCGTAGGTCGCGCGAGAGTTCGATTCGGTATGCGCCGCGGTTCATGTTCGAAGCCCAGATTGCGCCGCTTTGCTCGGTCTCGAGTGCGTTGACGGGGGCGGAAAAGCCTTCGACCAGGTTTGAAAGTGCCCATTTGCCGTTGGTATATCGGTAGATACGCAGTTCGGAGTAGGACGATTCGACGATGACTTCTTGCTCGTTGATTCGGCATCGTTCCATGCATGTGCTGCTTGCTGTGCCTTCGATTTTGTGAAGGTTGTCGGTTTCGGCATCGATTTCGATAGTGGCGAGGTTGTTGCCGACGAACACTTGCCGTCCGAGAATTGTGACGTGCCAGTTTTGCCCGCCGGTTCCTTCGACGAGTCGCAGTCGCGAGCCGTCGTGCTCGTAGAGTCCTTGGTTAGTGGCTAAGTATGCACGTCGGTCGGTGAGGCCCATAGCATAAATCATTCCGAGCGTTGTTTCGCCGCGTTCGGGGATGAGGATGGAGTAGGGTGAGCCGGTATGGATTAGGGCAATTCCGTTGTCGAGGGCAGCCCAGACGTTGTTGTCGCGGTCGCAGAAGAGTCCGAGCACGGAGCTGTTGAGGATGCCTGTGTCGGTGTTGTAGTGCCAGAGGAGTTTTCCTTTGAGGTCGATTGCGTAGATTCCGCTGAGGATTGTGCCGATGATGAGCGTTGAGTCTTGCGTCATTGTGGCTCGATTTATCTGGTTGTGAGCGAGTTGGTCGTCGGCTTCGGTCTTGAATGTTGTCAGGTTGTTAGCCTTGTCGATCATAAATAGTCCGTGATGGTCGGAGCAGAGCACGGCGCGACCTTTGGCGAGTTGGATGGCTGCCACGATGTTGTCGTCGCCGAATTGGCTGCGGTCGAACACTTTTCGATAGTTTCGTCCGTCGAAGATGCAGTAGTTGCCGTTGATGATTTGGGCGTAGATTTGGTTGTTGATGTTGTGGAAGTAGAGCGGTTGTTGGTCTTTGTGGCTGACTATCTCTATATTATGTCCGTTCCAGATGAATGCCGACTTGAACGATTGAAAAATGAGTCTGCCGTTGTGGCGCATGATGTTCCAGATTTCTTCGTTGTCCATCACGAAGTTTTTCACCTTGTTGCGGAGCGAATGATATTTGAGCGTGCCGTTTTTCTGTCGTTTGAAGTAGCCGAATTCTTCGTAAGAGCCGACGAATATAGAGTCGCCTTCGGCGTATACGCTGCGAGCAATGACGTCTTCGGGGAGTTTATAGAGTTGCCAATGGTATCCGTCGTAGTATAGCAAACCGCGATTGTTGCCGAAATACATTTCGCTGTTGGGACCTTGAGTGCACGACCAGTTTTGGACGCCGGCGTCGCTTCCGTAGTCGGCTGTCGAAAAATTTGTTGCTATCGGCTTGAATGCGTCAGCAAAAATTGTTAGAAAGACAGTTGTCAAGAGTAAGGTTGTAAGTAGTTGTCTCATGTTACCGCTTTGTTGGTTTGTAAGGTAATTTCGGCATCGCAAATGTAGTAATTTTGTTGCTATTTGTCCAAATTTTGGAACAAATAATTTATATTTTTTGATACCACACAGCAGAAAAGCACTACTTTTTGACGTAATCGAAAGATTTTTTAAAAGTTGCAATACGCTGAGAATTAGTAAAATACATATTTTAACGTAGAAAAAACGTAGTGTTATAAAACATAAACGTATTAGCGTAGTGTGAAAAAATTTAGAAAACGCTTGTATATACCTTTTCTTTGCAGCGGAAAAATTAATTTTTACCTTAATTACCTAACCATTTAAAAAAATGAGAAAGCAAATCCTAACATTTTTACTTGCGCTTATTCTCACGCCGGCATTAATGTTCGCGCAGCAGACTAAGACAGTAAAGGGTACGATTGTCGACAAGGACAATCAACCGGTAATTGGTGCCACAGTAAAAGTAAACGGCACAAACATTGTGACTGCCACCGACTTTGATGGCAAGTATGAATTGAACAACGTTCCTGAGAACGCTACAATCTCCTATACTTATATAGGAATGGCGCCGCAGCAGTTGAAGGTTGCGGGCAAGACGACAATCGACGTAACGATGCTCGACGATGCACAAAACCTTGAAGAGGTTGTCGTAATCGGTTACGGTTCGGCAAAGGCAAAAGACTTGACATCGCCGATTGCAGTAGTAAAGGGCGACGACATTGCAGCCATCGCAACCACCTCGCCGATGACAGCGTTGCAAGGTATGATTCCGGGTTTGACCGTCACCAAATCGAATGCTCCGGGTGCAACTCCGCAAGTTAAGATTCGTGGTATCGGTTCGTTCGGCACGGCATCTCCTCTCTACGTTGTCGACGGTATGTTCTACGACAACATCGACTTCCTCAACAACGCCGATATCCAAGAGATGAGCGTGTTGAAGGATGCATCGGCAGCCGCTATCTACGGTGTGCGCGCCGCTAACGGTGTGATTATCGTAACAACCAAGAAGGGCTCGAAGAACCAAAAACCGCGTGTAACTTACGATGGTTATGTAGGTATCCAAAAGGCAACCAACGTTCTTAAGATGGCTAACTCTTACGAGTATGCAACAATGATGATGGAAGCCGACTACGACACCTATTCTTCTTATATGATTAACTCAATCGACCTGTTCGGCGGTAGCCACGCAGACGCAGACTTCCACAACTGGACCTACGACGCCGACACCGACTGGTACGACGAACTTCTTCGCACAGCCGTTCAAACCAACCATAGCTTGAACATCCAAGGCGGTAGCGACAAAGCAACTTATGCTATCGGTATGAACTACCTCTATCAAGATGGTATTATGGATACCGAAAACAACTACCAACGTCTCAACTTCCGTGCAAACCTCGACTATGAGGCTTACAAGTGGTTGAAAGTCGGCGGTAGCATGGTTGTCAGCAACGCAACACAACACGCTCCGGACAACTACGCATGGCAGCTCGCATACAACATGCCGGGTATCATTCCGGTTTATTCCGACTTGAACACTGACGCGTTCCCCAAACCCTATGCTTCTCCTTCGCAAGTAGGTTTCACCGGCAACTTCAACAACCCGGTAGCTCGTGCAAACATGAGCAACAGCCTCAACGAGACATTCCGCGTTAACCCGACGTTCTACGCCGAACTTAACTTCCTCGATGGCAAAATCAAGGCTAAAACACAATACAGCCAATCGTTCCAGTTCACTAACAGCCGCGTATTTACGGATGCATACTACGTAAGTTCTTGGCAACAATCTTCGCAATCTTCTTTGTCAAAGGGCGATTCAAAATATCGCAACTACGTATGGGATAACACAATCACATACCACGACGTATTCGGCAAACACTCTTTGACAGCCATGGTAGGTCAATCAAGCCGTGAAGAAAACTATCGTTACCTCGCAGGTACGGCAACAAACGTTCCCAACGACCGTGAAGAGTACTGGTATCTCACCAACGGTAACGTAGAAGGACGTACGGTAACCGACGACGGTACAACTTATCGCGGTCTTTCGTTCTTCGGACGTATCAACTACGACTTCGACGGCAAGTATCTCTTGAACGTAACGGTTCGTGAGGACGGTTCTTCGAAATACAACGACAAATGGGGCTTCTTCCCCTCTGTAGGTGCTGCTTGGGTTATCTCTAACGAGAACTTCTGGGATGGCGTTAAGGGTATCGACTACATGAAGATTCGCGCAAGCTGGGGTAAGCTCGGTAACGACAACGTAGCCGCCAGCGACGGTTATGCAGGCATCTCGACCGGTTCGAACTTCTACAATGGTATCTTCGGTGGCAACTCTGTAACAGGTTACTACTACGACGGTGAATTCTCTTGGTTGAAATGGGAGCAAGTTGAAGAATGGAACGCAGGTTTGAACTTCTCAACTCTTAAAAACCGCTTGGCTATCGACCTCGACTACTACAACCGTACAACCAAGAACGCTATCATCCACACAACACTTCCGTTGAGCAACACAACAATCGCCGGCAACAACGGTGAAATCTGCAACCAAGGTTTCGAATTGACAGCAAACTGGGTTGACCAAGTTGGCGACTTCAAGTATAGCATCGGTGCAAACCTTGCATACCTCCACAACGAAGTTAAGAGCCTTAACGGTGCTCCTTACATCTATGGCGGTTCGGCTGAAAACCGTACAATCGCAATGGTAGGCGAAGAAATGAACTCTTACTATGGTTGGAAAGTTGAAGGCATCTATCAAACAGCAGAACAAATTGCTAACGACCCGGTAGCACAAAATATCATCAAATCAGGTATCGACCTCGAACCCGGTGACTTCAAGTACAAAGATATCAACGGCGACGGTATGGTTGACGATAACGACCGCGTATGCCTCGGCTCTAACATCCCGACCATCTCTTACGGCTTGAACCTCGGTCTTCAATGGAAGAACATCGACTTCAGCATCGCAATGGCAGGTGTTGCAGGCAACGAAATCTACAACCGCAAACGTGGTTTGCGCTATGCACAACCTAACTACAACTTCGACCACGATATCGTAGCTAACCGTTGGCACGGTGAAGGCACATCCAACTCATATCCTTCGGCAAAAGCGTTGACTAAAGGTTGGAACAAGAACCACACCAGCGACTTCTACGTAGAAGACGGTTCATACTTCCGCATTCAAAACATTCAACTCGGTTACAGCTTCCGCGACATCAAGATGGGTAGCTACACAATGCCGTGCATCCGCCTGAGCCTCGCTGCAGAGAACCCGTTGTGCGCATTCAAGGCTAACAGCTTCACTCCTGAGGTTACAAGCGAGATAGGTTGGGATACTGAAGTTTATCCGCAATACGCTACTTATACATTTGGTGTTTCTATCGACTTCTAAACCATTAAAATTTAAAACAATGAAAAATTTAAAAGCATATTTATTATTACTTCCGGCGCTGCTTTTCTGCTCTTGCAGCGACTTCCTCGACAAAGATCCGGAAGTTACTATCGACGCTGAAACCGTTGATTATACCGACTTGAACAATATGTATCAACCGGTGTCGGGTGTTTACTCTTGGCTTCGTCAAGAGGGTACACACTGGGCTGTCTACGCAATGACCATCAGCCGCGACGACGATGTTGACCCGGGTACAACCGGCGACGACTGGGTAAAACTCAACAACTACAACTACGACAATACCCTTTGGTTCTGGAACGAGCCGTTCAGCGTGCTCTACTTCCGCATGATTAAGTATAGCAACAAGGCTATCGAAGACCTCGAACAATTCGAGAAATATTGCAAGACCGACGACGAAATCAAGCGCAACCACTCTTATCAAGGTGAGGTTCGCATCCTTCGCGCGCTCTCTTACTATCGCCTCGTTCAACTCTTCGGCGATGTGCCCATCCTCTACGACAACAAGCAAACCGACCTTCACCGTCGTAGCGTAAAATCTGTTTACGCTTACGCTCTCGAAGACCTCGACTATGCTGCAAAGAATTGCTATCGCCTCCGTCCGAATCAAATGGAGCACCCGGGTGCTGTTTCGGCTTTCACTGCAGAAATGCTCGCTGCCAAGATTCATATGAACATGGGCAACTATGCCGAGGCTTACACGCTTACTAAGGACATCGTCGACAATGGTAAATTCGACCTCTATCCCGACTTCTCCGAACTCTTCAAAATCCCCGGCAAGCTCTGCGACGAGTCTCTCCTCGAAATCCAAACTACCGACTTCGGTACAGGTTCAGGTGACTCAGTTGGTACTAACTGCTGGTTTACTTTCCAAGGTCCTGCAAACAGCGGTAACATCTCAGGTTGGGGTTGGATTCACCCGAACAAAGCATTCCGCGATTGGGCTGAGGCTCGCGGCGAAACCGTTCGCGCAGAAACTTCATTCCTCTATGCCGGCACAACTACCAAGTGGGGCGACGTGCTTCGTGAACAACAAGGTTCTGAAACAGGTTGCTACAACGGTAAGGCTTACACTCCGTTCTGCCAATTGACAGAAGGTCGTACGGAATATGGTTGCAACAACAACGTACGCGTTCTTCGCTATGCTGACGTTCTCCTTATGTACGCTGAGTGTGCTCTCCGCACCAACCAAAATGTTGCTGATGCTGTTATCAAGTTCAACAAAGTACGTACTCGCGCTCAAATGCCGGAAGTATCTGCTTTGACCGAAGACCTTATCCTCGACGAACGTCGCATGGAACTCTGCATGGAGTGGGGCGAACGCTTCAACGACCTCGTTCGTACCGGCAAGGCTGTTCAAGTTCTTACAGCTGCCGGCTACAGCTACACTGAAGACAAAAAATACATGCCGATTGCAAAAGCAGCTATCGATATTACTCCCGAGTTGGCAGAAGACGTTGTGGAATAATTTCCTTAGGTTAATTTTCTATGGTAAAAAGAATTGTAATAAGCTGTGGAATAGCACTCGCCGCATTGGCGGCGAGTGCCAATCCCGGCGATTCCATAAAAGTCGTCAAAGGGCAAGTGAGCGACTATTTTATTGCAGTCCAAAAGACTCGCACTGTGACGGGCATCGTCCGCGACGCCGAGGGCAAACCCCTTGAGGGCGCAACGGTGATGTTCTTCGCAAGTCCGATGCACTGCAACACCGACGCGTCGGGGCGTTACTCCATCGTGGGGGGAACCGTCGACAAGCGTCTCTATGTTTATTATCCGGGTAAAAAGATTGTTGATATGCCGGTCGAGTTCGACCAAACAAACGTAGATGTTACGATGGTCGACGGCGAACCGATGCAAGTTTTGCCGCGCACTGCGGCTCGTGCCACTAAATGGTACAACCCTAAAACATACACTCCTCGTACGTACTGTAACCCGATGAACATCAGTTACAACTACGAGCCGTATAACGATAACGTACTCCCCAACGGCTCTTTCCGCTCGTCGGCAGACCCGATGGGACTGACCTACAAAGGTGAATACTTCCTCTTTTCTACTAATCAAGGTGGATTCCACTACTCTAAAGACTTGACGCAATGGAAATTCGCTCCGGCAAGTTTCCAACGCCACCCCAAAGATGATGACCAATGCGCGCCGGCGGCTTTCGTCAGCGGCGACACGCTCTACTATACAGGTTCGACCTATTACGGACTCCCCGTGTGGTATTCCGATAAGCCGAAATCAGGCAAATTTAAAAAAGTTATGGATTGCGGCGTTCTGCCCTGGTGGGACCCCTATCTATTCCTCGACGACGACGGTCGCTTATACCTTTATTATGGTTCGAGCAACGAATATCCGCTTAAGGCGGTCGAGTTAAGCCGCGACAGTTTCTATCCGATAAGCAAAATCCACGACGTGATGATGCTTCATCCGAAGGAACACGGATGGGAACGCTTCGGTATGAACAACGACGACGAAGTGACGCTTGCACCGTTTACCGAAGGCGCTTCGATGACCAAACACAACGGAAAATACTACTTCCAATACGGTGCTCCCGGCACGGAATTCAAGGTCTATGCCGACGGCGTCTACGTGGGCGATTCGCCACTCGGTCCGTTCACCTACCAACGTCACAACCCGATGAGCTACAAGCCCGGCGGTTTTGTGCAAGGTAGCGGCCACGGCGGCACCTTCCGCGACACTAAAGGCAACTACTGGCACGTGTCGACCTGTATGCTCTCGCTCAAGTATAAGTTTGAGCGCCGCATCGGCCTCTATCCGACGGCTTTCGATGCCGACGGCATAATGTATAGCAGTGCCGCATTCGGCGACTATCCCAATTGGAACGCCGATAGCGACATCAAGAACCCTGCCGACCGCTTCTCCGGTTGGATGCTCCTTTCGCTTGGCAAAAACGTAGCCGCTTCGAGCACCGACAGCATTTTCACGGCGTCGAATCTCTCCGACGAGAATATGCGCACTTATTGGGCTGCTCGCTCAGGCAATCCCGGCGAATGGGTGATGATGGATTTGGGCGCCGTAAAGACCGTTAAGGCTATCCAACTCAACTACTACGACTACAAAACCGTACAACACAATCGCGCCTACGACGTCTACTACCAATATCGCATCTATGCGTCGACCAACGGCACCGATTGGCAACTCGTTGTCGACAAAAGCGACAACGACGAAGATTGTCCGCACGACTATGTCGAACTTCAAGCCGACTTGGAGACTCGTTATATTAAGGTGGAAAATCTGCACGTTCCGTCGGGACATTTCTGCCTCTCGGAGTTGCGCGTATTCGGTTTGGGCGAAACTCGTCCCGCCGATGTCAAGGGCTTGAAGATTGCTCGCGACAAGGCAGACAGCCGCAACGCCATGATTAGTTGGCGTCCGTCGGAAGGTGCGTATGGCTATAACGTCTACTACGGCATCGCTCCCGACAAACTCTACAACGCCATCACCGTTTATGGCGCTGAAAGCTATGATATGCGAGGTCTCGACCGCGACACCGACTACTATTTCGCCATCGAAGCACTTGGCGAAGGCGGTCGCTCAAATCTTAGCAAAATCGTGAAATAACATAAAACTTACAAACTACTGAACTATGAAAATGAAGAAAATTTTGGTTTCTATGGCAGCCATCCTCGTCGCTCTGTTGCCATTCAACGGAGCGGCGAAAGGCGTGGCAACAATTACTGCCGAAGCGGAAGCACACCCGACTTTCGACAACGATGAAGACTTTTTAGACTTTATTGAGAAGGTACACTTCAATTATATGTGGGAAGGCGCCGAGCCCAACTCCGGTTTGGCTTGCGAACGCATCCACCTCGACGGCGTCTATCCTCAAGACGACGCGACAGTCGTAACAATCGGCGGTAGCGGCTTCGGCGTAGCCGGACTGATTGTCGGCATGGAACGCGGATTCATCACTCGTGCCGAGGGCGTTGCTCGTCTGCACAAAATCGTCGACTTCCTTACGCGTGCCGACCGCTTCCACGGCGTTTGGCCTCACTGGCTTGAAGGTACTACCGGCAAGGTAAAACCATTCGGTCAGAAAGACAACGGCGGCGACCTCGTCGAGAGCTGCTTCCTCATGGAGTCGCTCCTCTGCGTGCGTCAGTACGTCAAAGACGGCAACAAGTCGGAAAAAGAACTCGCTGCCAAAATCGACAAACTTTGGAAAGAAATGGATTTCGAATGGTATCGCCGCGGCGGACAAAACGTGCTCTATTGGCACTGGTCGCCCGAATACGAATGGGATATGAACTTCCCGCTAGAAGGCTATAACGAATGCTTGATTACCTACATCCTTGGTGCAGCGTCGCCGACACACTCTATCCCCGCCGAATGCTATCACGAAGGCTGGGCTCGCAAAGGCACTTTCACTACCGACGCAAAGCCTTACGGCTACGCTCTCGAACTTAACCACAACTATGCCGAACAACTCGGCGGTCCGCTCTTCTGGGCGCACTATTCATACATCGGTCTCGACCCGCGCGGACTCAAAGACCGCTATGCAAACTATTGGAACGTCGTGGCTAACCACGCTAAGAGCGACTATGCTTACTGCGTCGAAAACCCGAAACACTTCAAGGGCTATGGCGAAAACTGCTGGGGCTTGACCGCAAGCTACTCAACCGTTGGCTACACTGCACACTGCCCGAGTAACGACATCGGCGTAATCACCCCGACAGCTGCCTTGTCGAGCTTCCCGTACACTCCCGAAGAATCGATGCGCGCGCTGAAGTATTTCTACAGCAAAGGCTCGTGGATTTGGGGCAAATACGGCTTCTATGATGCATTCTCCGAGCAAGACAACTGGACCGTTCCTCACTATTTGGCTATCGACCAATGCACGATTGCTCCTATGATTGAAAACCATCGCAGCGGTTTGCTTTGGAAGCTCTTTATGAGTTGCCCCGAGGTGCAAAAAGGTCTCAAGAAACTTGGCTTTGAAGTCAGCAAATAGTAATTTTGAAATTAACAAATAAAATATAATACTGATGAAACTAACAAAGATTTTAATTGCATCGGCGATTGCTTTGACCTCGTTTGCCGCCATTGCCGCTAACAACAGCGACAAAGCGAAAATGGACAAGTTTATCGACGATTTGATGGGGAAAATGACTCTCCAAGAGAAACTTGGTCAGTTGAATCTGCCGGTTACCGGTGAAATCGTAACCGGACAGACCAAGAGTAGCGACGTAGCGTCGCGCATCCGTCAGGGACAAGTGGGCGGACTGTTCAACCTTAAAGGCGTAGAACGTATCAAAGACGTACAAAAGATAGCGGTCGAAGAAAGCCGCCTCGGTATTCCTTTGCTGTTCGGTATGGACGTAATCCACGGCTACGAGACCGTATTCCCCATTCCTTTGGCACTGTCGTGCACATGGGATATGGAAGCTGTCGAACTTTCGGCACGCATCGCTGCTCGCGAGTGTAGTGCCGACGGCATCAACTGGACATTCAGCCCGATGCTCGACGTATGCCACGACGCTCGTTGGGGTCGTATCTCCGAGGGCAACGGCGAAGACCCGTATCTCGGCGCTCGTATTGCTGAGGCTATGGTTCGCGGTTACCAAGGTAACTTGAAAAACAATGACGAAATCCTCGCCTGCGTAAAACACTTTGCACTCTACGGTGCTCCCGAAGCAGGTCGCGACTATAACACGGTCGACATGAGCCATTGGCGCATGTATAACGACTATTTCCCTCCCTATAAGGCTGCCATCGAAGCAGGTGCACAAAGCGTTATGGCTTCGTTCAACATCGTCGACGGTATTCCCGCAACCGGCAACCGCTGGCTGCTCACCGACGTGCTTCGCAACCAATGGGGCTTCGACGGTTTTGTCGTTACCGATTATACCGGCATCTTCGAAATGATTGCTCACGGTATGGGCGACTTGCAACAAGTAGGCGCTTTGGCTCTTCGTGCCGGCGTTGATATGGATATGGTGTCAGACGCTTTTGTCGGCACTCTTGAGAAATCGCTCAAAGAAGGCAAAGTTTCGCAAGCCGACATCGATACGGCATGCCGCCGCATCCTCGAAGCAAAATATCGCCTCGGCTTGTTCGACAATCCTTATAAATATTGCGACACCAAGCGCCCTGCAAAAGAAGTGTTCACTGCCGAAAACCGAGCAGAGGCTCGCCGCATCGCTCGCGAATCGTTCGTACTTCTCAAAAATGAAGGCAACATCCTTCCGCTTAAGAAAACCGGCAAAATAGCCCTCGTAGGTCCGTTGGCTAACACACGCGCCAACATGCCCGGCACGTGGAGTGTGGCTGCCGTTAGCGATAAATATTCAACCCTTCTCGAAGGCTTCCGCGCTGCCGTTGGCTCGAATGCTGAAGTGCTCTACGCTAAAGGTTGTAACCTTATGTACGACGCAGCTCGCGAAGCCGATGCAACAATGTTCGGCCGCGAAATGCGCGACAGCCGTAGCAACGAAGAGATGCTCCGCGAAGCGCTCGACGTGGCTGCAAAGGCTGACGTCATCGTTGCTGCTCTGGGCGAATCGTCGGAAATGTCGGGCGAATCGAGCAGCCGTACCGACTTGGAAATGCCCGATGCTCAACGCGACCTCCTCAAGGCGCTCTTGGCTACCGGCAAACCCGTCGTTCTGATCCACTTCGCAGGCCGTCCCACCGTTCTTACTTGGGAAAACGAAAATGTCCCCGCTATATTAAATGTTTGGTTCGGCGGTAGTGAAACTGCCGATGCTGTCCCCGATGTTGTCTTTGGCGACTATGCTCCCTGTGGCAAGCTTACTACTTCGTTCCCGCGCACCGTCGGTCAATGCCCGATGAGCTACAACGAGTATAACACAGGTAGACCGCAAGCAAAATGGTTCACCAAGTTTACCACAAGCTATCTCGACACGCCTAACGACCCGCTTTATCCCTTCGGCTACGGCTTGAGCTACACCAATTTCGACTACAGCGACGTGACGCTCGACAAGTCGGAAATGACCGAAACAGGCACTATAACCGCTACCGTTACCGTGACAAACAACGGCAACTACGACGGCGTAGAAGTTGTGCAACTCTACATCCGCGACCTCGTCGGCAGCGTTGTACGACCCGTTAAGGAGCTCAAAGATTTCAGCCGTATCAGCCTTCGCAAAGGCGAATCGCGCACCGTTTCGTTTACCATCAACGCTGAAAAACTCAAATTCTACAACTCGCAACTACAATATGTTTGCGAGCCGGGCGAGTTCCAAGTGATGGTTGGTCCGAACTCTCGCGACGTCAAAACAAAAACATTTACACTCAAGTAAAAGAGTTTATACGATTCATAACTAAATTGTGTTATGTGTTCTGTAAATCTGCAATATTCATACTGTTCCGTCACGAAAGGGCTAAATGGCAATGCATTAGCGTGAGACCGGCGATGACGATGCAGAATGTAGTAAATCCTACCTTTAAAGAGGAAGAGCGAGCATTGCGCTAAGGTGTTGTCAGTTAGCCCTTGCAGTAGGAAAAGTGTGAATAATGCAGGTTAAGGCTTCACAAGCAATAACTGTTTGAAATTCTGAGAATTACTATTCATTTAATTACATTATCATTTGCCCGACGGCGGTCTGCGAAGATAGCCGTCTTTTTTTTGGAAAAATTTGTCAAACTTCAGAAAAAAAATCGCCGGGCATTTTGCTATGTGGTTGGAAAGTAGTACCTTTGCAGCCGAATAACGAAAAATTTAAACTAAACATTTGTATGGCAACAAAAATCAGATTACAACGTCATGGCCGTAAAGGCTACGCGTTCTATCCAATTGTTATCGCAGATAGCAGGGCACCACGTGATGGTAAATTTATTGAAAGGATAGGTTCTTATAATCCGAACACTAATCCTGCTACAATAAGTTTAAATTTCGAGAGAGCCTTACATTGGATTATGGTAGGTGCACAACCGACCGACACAGTTCGTCGTCTTCTTTCAAACGAGGGAGTAATGCTTATGAAGCACTTGCTCGGTGGCGTAAAGAAGGGTGCGTTTACTCAAGAAGAGGCAGAACGCCGTTTCCAAGCATGGAAGCAGGCAAAAGACGCAGCTGCAGCTGCTACCGTAGCTAAATTGGCTGACGGCAAGAAAGAAGCTGCTGCAAAGCGCCTTGAAGAAGAAAAAGCTAAAAATGCAGCTAAAGCTGAATTGGTTGCTAAGAAGAAAGCTGAAATTGCAGCCGCTGAGGCAGCAAAGGCAGCTGAAGCAGCCGCTGCTGAGGCTCCCGCTGAAGAAGCTACTGAAGCCGCTGCTGAATAAGCTTTGCTTTGTCAAAAAAACAAAGAGGTGTGTCGCATCGCTGACGCACCTCTTTTTTGTATAGGGAATAGGAAGCAGGGGATAGAAAATAGAGTATAGGTTGTAGGGTATAGGAAGCAGGGTATAGGTTGTAGGGAATAGGAAGCGGGGGTAGGAAATAGGGGATAGGAAGCGGGGGGGTAGGAAATAGGGGATAGGTTTGCTTCTTATCGTCTGTAGACTATACTTTCCGGAACAAATCGTCAGCCGTTATCTGTCTGTTGACTTTCCTCGCGTACATATTATTATACAACCCAAAGGGAGTGATATATACTATCGAAAAGGATTTCTTCGTGTTTGTTACCTTTTTGAAGGTGCGAAGGCGCTGCTCTGTATGACTGGAATAAGCCTTGGTTATCTCATATTCATCGCCGGAATATTTCATTTCGCACACACTGATGGTCTTGTCATTTCTGTCTATCAGCAAGTCAATCTGTCCGCCCCTCTTCAAATCCTCGTCAGCACTGTCGTCATTCTTGACTGTTTCAGATGGGCGGTAAGACCAAGAACAAGGTGCATAATAAGCCCCACTGATGCCCAAAGCATTTACAATCTGCTCTATATGATGCAAGCAGACAGTCTCGAAAGCATATCCCGACCATGCGTTGTATTCCGGTTTTCCTATCATCTGCATCCAATAATTTTTGCCGTAGTTCCCTCCTGCCTTCATAAAATGGAGATAGAAGAGAGAAAACTGGTCTGTTAACTGATACATCTTGTCTTTGTTCCGCTTGCCAAAGGGTTTGTAGGAGCGGATAAACTCACAAGTTTCCAATTCTTTGAGTAGTATTGAAAGATTGCCGTTGTTCGGCAGCTTTGCCTTGCTGATTAATTCCAGTCGTGTCATTCCTTTTCGACTATTGCTAAGCGCACTGATGACGGCAATGTGGTTTTGCGCCTTTTTGAAAAGCGAGTCGTACAGTTTATTGAACTCGTCCGTCAACTCTCCGCCTCTGGTAAAACACAAACAATTTATATTCTCTGCCACACTTTTGTCTCGGTCAAATAACGACAAGTAGTATGCCACTCCGCCTACAGCCATGTAGCAGTCGATGATTTCAGGGCGCTCATAGTTGAATTCGCGGCTTTGGAAGTATTGCTCCATCTCTTCAAGGCAGAAAGGCGAAATCAGCATCCGGTGGGTCACCCGGTTGTGCAGCCCTCCTCTGGCATTGATTAGCTTGTTCAGCATCCAAGAGGTGGCCGAGCCGCAAACTATCAGTTTGATGTCATTTCGGTAGTACGCCCAGTCGTTCCAGAAATGCTCCAATGCTCCGAGGAAGCCCGATTTCGGTGTGTCCAGCCATGGTAGTTCATCAATGAAGATGACCTTTGTGCCGTTTCCTTGTTTGGCGATATTCTTGGAGAGTTGCCGGAATGCCTCTGACCAATTTTGTGGCACGTGGCTATCTTGGAAATAATCCTCCTGAGCATATGAGAAATTCAGAAGCTGCTCTCCAAGTCGCGCATTTTCCTTGCCCGTCAATCTGAACGTGAATTGACCTTCCAGAAGCTCTTTTATGAGAAAAGTCTTACCAACACGCCGTCTGCCATAGACTGCAACAAATTCCGACTGACTTGAAGATATATATTTCTTCAACTCTGCTTTTTCTTTTTCTCGTCCGATAATCGCTATTTCCATATCTCAAGATTTTATATTCCGGCGCAAAGTTAGTAAAAATATGCGATTACGCCAATAAATAACTCTATTATCCGGCGCAAACTCGACTTTTTTGCCAGATTGCGCCGGGTAATAGAGTGCTCTGATACTTTTTTCAGCCATCAAAAAAGGTTTTCAGCGCAGGGGCAGAGAGCATTTCCGATAGTTTTCGATTCGTTAACCTGCATTATTCATACCATTCCTACTGCAAGGACTAACTGCCAACACCTTAGCGCAATGCTCGCTCTTCCTCT
>JBJEDO010000076.1:0-17091 GCA_051872155.1 Candidatus Limisoma sp. | reverse complement strand
CACCGGACTTCGTCCGACGTCCGCTATAAGCTGACACGCGAATATAGCAAAAAAAACACTCAAAATCGTTTATTTTTTTGCTATATTTGTGGCAACTAACAAAAATAATGTTCTATGATTAAAAGATTTAGATTAATGATGCTGTTGCTGGCGGTGGGAAGTCTGCTGGCTACGGCAAGTGCGGGAGAGCGCAACATTGCTTATTCCGACGACGAGGTTCGCTTTACGGTAATTACTCCGGGAACGGTACGCCTCGAGTATGCTCCCGACGGCAAATTTGTCGACAATAAGTCGTTGATGGCTGTCAACCGAGAGTATGAGAAGACCGACTATACGGTTAAAGTCGGCTCGTGGGTCGAAATCACGACGCCGATGTTGCGCCTGCGCTATAAAAAAGGTAGCGGCGCATTTACCGACAAGAATTTGGTAATAACCTCGGCAACCAAGAAAAAGGGCGCGTTCCAATTTACGTGGAAGCCCGGCATGAAACAGCAAGCCAACTTGAAAGGCACGTTCCGCACGCTGGATAACTTAGACGGCGACATTCGCGCAGGTGATACGCAGGAAGGCAAGAAAGGCAGTAAGATGGAAATCGAAGACGGCGTGATTGCTCGCGACGGCTGGACGCTTATCGACGATTCGCAGAGCCTGCTTTTCGACAACGACCCGAAATGGCAGTGGGTGCAAGAGCGCAAGTCGACCGACGGACAAGACTGGTATTTTATGGCATACGGCACCGACTATAAGCGTGCGCTGAACGATTATACGGTGTTTGCCGGCAAGATGCCGTTGCCGCCGCGCTATGCGTTCGGCTACTGGTGGTCGCGCTATTGGATGTATTCCGACAAAGAGCTTCGCAACGTGGTGAAGGGAATGCGCAACTACGGCTTTCCGCTCGACGTGCTCGTTATCGACATGGACTGGCACTACACCGACGAGGGTCGCGGCAGCTGGACCGGCTGGACGTGGAACAAAGAACTTTTCCCCAATCCGAAAGGCTTGCTCTCCGACTTGGAGAACGACAATCTGAAGATTACGCTCAACCTTCACCCTGCGGAGGGCGTCAAGCCGTATGAAGAGAAATATCCCGAATTGGCGCGCCGTCTTGGCATCGACCCGGCAACGAAGGAGCCGATTGATTGGATGTCGTCCGACAAGAAGTTTATGACAGGAATGTTCGACATCATTCTTAACCCGATGATGCGCGACGGCGTAAGTTTCTGGTGGCTTGACTGGCAGCAACATCTCTACGACCCGAAGATGCCGGCGCTGAAAAACACTTGGTGGATAAGCCGTTGCTTCTTTACCAACATGGAGCAATACACCGATAAACGACCGATGATTTATCACCGATGGAGCGGATTGGGCAACCATCGCTACCAGGTGGGTTTCTCGGGCGATGCCATCATCTCGTGGAAGTCGCTCGACTATCAGCCGTACTTCAACAGCACGGCGTCGAATGTGCTTTACGGCTACTGGAGCCACGACCTCGGCGGCCATATGGGCGACGTTAAGCGCATTGACCCGGAAATGTATGTGCGCTGGATGCAGTTCGGCGCAATGAGCCCGATAATGCGCTCCCACTCGATGAAGAGCGGTTCGGTGCGCAAAGAGCCGTGGGAGTTCGACAACGAGCATTGCACGGTGCTTCGCTCGACGGTTCGTCAGCGCTACACGATGGCGCCCTACATCTACACGATGGCTCGCAAGGCTTACGACGAGGCGTTGGCAATCTGCCGCCCGATGTACTACGACTATCCGACAGCCGAGGAGGCTTACACGTTCCGCAACGAGTATATGTTCGGCGACCAAATGCTTGTGTCGCCCATCACGTCGCCGATGAGCGGACGCTACAGCGTGCAGTCGACGTGGTTGCCCGAGGGTAATTGGTATGAAATGTCGACGGGAGCAATGGTCGACGGCGGCGGCACGGTTGAGCGCAGTTATGCCATCGACGAGTATCCGGTATTCGTAAAAGCCGGCTCGATTTTGCCGTTCTACGGCGAAACGCTACAAAACCTGAAAGGTACTGACGAAGACGTTGTAGTGACTGTTTTCCCGGGCAACGAAGGCGGCTCGTTTGTGATGTATGAAGACAACGGCGACGACCAAAATTATGCCAACGAGTATGCCACAACGGCTCTCAGCAACACCGTTGACGGCAACGAGCAGACTATCGTCATCGGCGCTCGTCAAGGCAGTTACGTCGGAATGCCGGCGCAACGCCGTTTCAGCGTGAAGTTGCTCAATCGCTTCGTGCCCGAGTCGGTAACCGTCAACGGTCGCGCGGCGAAGTGCGCCTACGATGGCACCGACTTTGCCGTGATTGTCGACATCGACGAAACCGACTGCTCGAAAGAGAAAGTTGTCAAAATCACCTACGCACCGACCGAGCAGACACTCGACGGAATGAAGGCGCGTGCACATCGCTTGGGTAAAGAATTTGAGGCACTGAAATATCGCGATGCCGGAATCGTATTCAAGGCGCCCTTTGCCATCCTCGGCAGCGTCAGCGAGGCTATGTACTACGCCGGAACGGCTGAGCAGCAGAAGATTATTGCCGACTTTATGACAAGTTATGCACAATTGCCGGAACTTCTGAAGATTCAGAAGCAAAACGACGAGCAAGCCAAAGCATTCCTCGAAGCAATCGACTGGAAGAAGTAACAGGCTGTAAATCAAATAAGAAAGGCAGACTCGACGGTCTGCCTTTCTTCATCCGTATAGCAACGGATTATTGCTGCTTGAAGAGCTCTTTGATGGTTCCTAACGAGCCGAGGACGTTGGTTGCCTCGTAGGGCAAGTAGACGGTCTTCGTAGCGGGTCCGGTAGCCATTTCTTTGAGAGTCTCGATGTATTTTATAGCCAACTGGTATGCGGCAGGGTCGGAGTTGGTCTGGCGGAGCGCTTCGGAAACGCGTTCGATGGCTTTTGCTTCAGCCTCCGCTTGCAGAATCTTAGCCTCCGCTTCGCCTTGTGCTACAAGGATTTGCGACTCTTTGTCGGCGCGAGCGCGGTTGACTTGCGACTCTTTTTGACCTTCCGATTGAAGAATCATCGAGGCTTTTTCGCCTTCCGCCTTTAGAATCTTAGCGCGGCGTTCGCGTTCGGCTTGCATCTGTTGCTCCATAGCGTCGCGAACGGTTTCGGGCGGCGTGATGTCTTGGAGTTCGACGCGGTTGATTTTTACGCCCCACTTGTTAGTGGCGTCGTCGAGCACTGAGCGCAGTTTTTGGTTGATGGTGTCGCGCGAGGTAAGCGTTTCGTCGAGTTCGAGTTCGCCGATGATGTTACGCAGCGTGGTTTGCGTAAGTTTTTCGATGGCGTTGGGGAGGTTGTCGATTTCGTAGACCGACTTGAACGGGTCGGTGATTTGGAAATAGAGCAACGCATTGATACGTGTCGTGACGTTGTCTTTTGTAATCACGCTTTGTTCGGGGAAGTCGTAGACTTGTTCGCGGAGGTCGATGACGTCCGACATCTTGATGATAGTGACGTCGCCGCGCATACCTCTAACGGTCTGGCGAACATACACCTTGCGCGGGCGGTCGAGTATGGGCCAGATGATGTTGATACCCGACGATAGCGTGCTGTGATAGCGACCGAGACGCTCTATGATTTTTGTCTCGCTTTGGCGTATCACCTTAAGTCCGCTCATAACAAACAGAATTGCTACGAGGGCAATCAGAATAACGATATAAAGCGTTCCCATAAGATTATTGTTTAGGTTTGACTGTTAAAACTATACTGTCGATGCTGAGGACGATTACTTTATCGCCCTTTTCGATGTGCGCCGAGTCGGCAGCCACGGCTTTCCAGTCGTCGCCGTCGATGCGTACGCGACCCGTAGCGGCTGCTTCGTCGATTGTTTCGGTTACCACGGCTTCGCGACCGATTAGCGCCTCGACGCCGCTCTTACGCTCTTCCGACTTGCGGTTGTGGAAGAGTCGGATGATGACGGGGCGGAAGAAGACGAGTGCGATGAGCGAAGCCACGGCAAAAACGACTACTTGCCACGTCAGCGATGCGCCGCATCCGGCGGCAATGGCTGCCACCAAGGCTCCGAGCGACAAGCATACGGCGGCAAATCCCGACGTTGCTATTTCGATGACAAAGAGCACGAGTGCTGCTATTATCCAAATTTGCCAAAGTTCCATACGCTATTGTCTGTTAGGTTGTCCGAGAAAGTCGAAGTTGTCGACATAAATTTCCGTCACGGTGTGTTTGATGGTGTTTTTGTCTTCCCAAACGCGAGTGCGGATTTTGCCTTCAATGTAGAGTTTAGCGCCTTTGCGGATGTATTTGTCGGCAAATTCGGCGTTTTTGCCCCACATCACGATGTTGTGCCACTCGGTTTTCTCGGGCACGGTGACGCCTGCGGCTGTCGTGTAGGCGCGCTCGGTTGTGGCGAGCGAGAACGATGCAATGGGCTTGTTTTCAGCCATGTAACGAATCTCGGGGTCGCGACCGACGTTGCCTATCAGGATTGCTTTGTTGACTGACATTTTTGTTCGTTTTAGGTTGCTACTTTACAGAAGCCTTCAGCCCCTCGATGACGGCGTTGGTAAAACCGCAGGCTTCCATGCGGTTAAGCCCTTTGATAGTAATGCCGCCGGGGGTAGTTACGCGGTCGATTTCGGTTTCGGGATGCGTGCCGTTTTCTTGGAGCAGCATCACGGCGCCTTTGACGGTTTGTTCTACGATAGTCTGCGCCTGAGCGGGGTATAGACCGAGCTCGACGGCGCCTTCGACGGCGGCGCGGACGTAGCGCAGCGCGTATGCCGTGCCGCACGAACACAGCGCGGTGGCGGCTCCCATAAGACGCTCTTCGATGACGGCAACTTTACCCAGTAGGTTGAAGATGTCGACAACCGTGTCGACTTGCTCTTCGCTCGCTCCGTCGTGGGCTATTACGGTCATGCTTTCGCCAATCGAGATGGCAGTGTTGGGGATGGCGCGGAAAATCGTCGGCGTGCGTGTTTCTTCGGTGAAAATTTCGCGGAGATGTTCGATTGGCACACCGGCAACAACCGACACGATGATTTGGTCGCTGCGCACAGCCCACAGTATATCTTTTGCTACAACATCGATGAGCCAGGGCTTGACGGCAACGATGATGATGTCGGCGCCTAATGCCGATTCACCGTTGTTGGTTGTTGTTTCAACGTCAGGAAAACGTTTGCGAAGTTTGTCGAGTTTCGGCTCTGTGCGATTCGACGCCGAGATGGTGTTATGATGCGCAAAAACATGGTTGGAAGCAAGCCCTGCGGCGATTGCTCCTCCCATGTTTCCGCAACCGATGATTGATATTTTCATTAATCTCTGTTTGTGCTAAAAGTTTTTTAATCTTCGGTGTATTCGCCCGACGGGGTTTCATCCTCGTCGTCGTCGTCGACGGCAATAACCGGTTCGGTGCCGTCTTTAGCGAAGAGTTGCGCTTTGATTTTTGCTTCGATTTCGTTGGCAAGTTCTTCGTTCTCCATAAGGAGTTTCTTGACGGCGTCGCGACCTTGGGCGAGTTTGCTACCGTCGTAAGAGAACCACGAGCCGCTCTTCTTGATGATGTCGAGCGCCACGCCGAGGTCGATGAGTTCGCCGCTACGCGACACGCCTTCGCTGAAGATGAGGTCGAACTGAGCGCGTTTGAAAGGAGGCGCCACCTTGTTTTTCACAACCTTAACTTTGGTGAGGTAGCCGAGCGTTTCTTCGCCTTTCTTGATGGCTGAAGAGCGACGGATGTCGATGCGCACCGAGGCGTAGAATTTGAGTGCGTTACCGCCGGTGGTCGTTTCGGGATTACCCCAGGTTATGCCGATTTTGTCGCGCAATTGGTTGATGAAGATACAGGTTGTTTTCGTTTTCGAAATCGTTCCGGTGAGTTTGCGGAGCGCTTGCGACATCAGTCGAGCCTGCAGACCCATTTGCTTGTCGCCCATAACGCCTTCGATTTCAGCCTTCGGAGTTAGTGCGGCAACCGAGTCGATAACGATGATGTCGATAGCCGACGAGCGGATGAGTTGGTCGGCAATTTCGAGTGCTTGTTCGCCGTTGTCGGGTTGAGCAATCCAAAGATTGTTGACGTCGACGCCGAGTTTTTCGGCATAGAAGCGGTCGAAAGCGTGTTCGGCATCGATGATAGCGGCAATACCGCCTTGCTTTTGAGCTTGAGCGATGGCGAGCGTTGCCAGTGTGGTTTTACCTGACGATTCCGGACCGTAGATTTCGATGATACGTCCGCGGGGATATCCTCCCACGCCCAGAGCGTAGTCGAGACCGATGATGCCGCTCGGAATCACTTCGATGTCTTCGATATTGTCGTCGCCGAGTTTCATGATTGTTCCGCGGCCGAAGTCTTTTTCTATCTTTGCCATAGCGTTGTTGAGCGCCTTAAGCTTTTCGCTCGAAACGGGCTCTTTCGCTTTCTTGTCTGCGGTTTTCTTTTCCATATTCTGTGTTTTTGAAGTTTATTTCTTGAGTTCAAGTATTTGGTTAGCACTGTCTTTAGTGTTGACCTTGTTGATAATGTCGGTCACTGTGCCGGTTTCGTCGATGAGGAAGGTAGTGCGAACGGTGCCCATGCTCTCGCGACCGCACATCTTCTTGAGTTGCCACACGCCGAAGGCTTCGTTGAGCGTCTTTTCGGTGTCGGCGATGAGGGTAAACGGCAGGCTGTGCTTTTCGGCAAACTTTGCGTGCGACGCCGCGCTGTCTTTGCTCACGCCGACCACTTCGTAGCCGGCTGCTTGAAGGCTGTCGTAGCCGTCGCGCAGACTGCATGCCTCGGCGGTGCAGCCGGGAGTGTTGTCTTTCGGATAGAAATATATGATGAGTTTCTTGCCGGCAAAGTCGGCGGCTTTTATCTCACGTCCTTGTGCATCTGTTCCCAGGATTGCCGGGATTTTATCTCCTACTTTCATATTTTGTTGGTTTTTTGTTTCTGTTGCAAAGTTAGTTGTTGCAGCGGGCAACGATTCTGTACTGCTATGTTAATTAATGTTTAACTTCAACTTTTTTTGTCGGCGGAAGGTCGCTGTTTCGGCGGTCGATGGCGTCGACAACGCTGCGAGCGAGATTGCGGAAAGCCTCGCCGGATACGGTGTTGGTGATTGCGGCAGGCGTACCTTTGTCGCCGTTGTCGCAGATGCTTGCCACTAAAGGAATCTGCGCGAGCGTATCCACGCCGAGCGCTTCAGCGAGCCGAGTTCCACCGCCGTTGCCGAAGATGTAGTAGCGTTCGTCGGGGTGTTCGGCGGGAGTGAACCACGACATATTTTCGACGATTCCGAGCACTGGTACGTTGACTTGCGGGCTGCGGAACATGCTAATGCCTTTACGAGCATCGGCGAGCGCCACTTCTTGCGGCGTGGTGACGACGATAGCGCCGGTGATGGCGAGCGTCTGCACCAAGGTGAGGTGGATGTCGCTGGTTCCGGGAGGCATGTCGATGAGGAAGTAGTCGAGGTCGCCCCAGTTTGCGTCGCTGATGAGTTGCTTAAGGGCGTTGCTTGCCATTCCTCCGCGCCAGAGCACGGCATTGTCTTTCTCGACGAGGAAGCCGATAGAGAGGAGTTTTACGCCGAATTTTTCGACAGGCGCGATGAGGTTGCGGCCGTCGACTTGGTCCATATAGACCGGTTCGTCTTCGACGCCGAACATTTTAGGCACCGACGGTCCGAAGATGTCGGCATCGAGCAGCCCTACTTTGTAGCCCAACGAAGCGAGAGCCACGGCGAGGTTGCTTGCCACGGTCGACTTTCCGACGCCGCCTTTTCCCGACGAGATGCCGATGATGTTGCGCACGCCCGGCAGGAGTCGCGCCGGAGCCTTAGCCTCTTGGCGAAATTTTACGGCGATGTTGCCTTTGATGTCGACGTCTTCGCTGATGTAGGTAGCGATAGATGTTTCGGCGGCGCGTACCACCGACTTAACGAACGGGTCGGTAGGGCGGTCGAAGATGAGCGAGAACGACACTTTCATCCCGTCGATGCGGATGTCGTCTTCCACCATTTCGGCTTCGACGAGGTTTTTGCCGTTGCCGGGATAGCGCACTTTCGAGAGTGCTTCAAGGATGAGTGCCGGATATAATGTTATGTCCATAATGATACGTTTATATGTCGTTTTGAAATTTTTTGTCGGTTTCGAGCGTGCCGCGCGAGAAGCTGCGGTAGGTGTCGTGCTCGATTTCGATGTCGGGTTCGACGAGCGTAGTCGCGGCGTCGAGGTGCCACTTGATGTATTTTATCGTCAGTCCGCGAGCGAGCCATTGACGTTCGTAGAATGTGCGAATTTCGAGGATGTCGTCAGCCAGCCCGGAGTGGTAGAGGTCGTCGGTGTCGACGTCGGTAGCCAGACCGTTGAGCCGAACCATCTCGTGAGTGTAGGTGTAGAGGAACGGGCTGTCGGTCTTGAGATGAATAATGCCGTCGGGGCGCAGAATCTGACGGTAAAGGTTTTGGAAGCGCACCGACGTGAGCCGCTTGTTCACTTTCTTCATCTGCGGGTCGGGGAAGGTTATCCAGATTTCGGCAACTTCGCCGGGAACGAAAAACTCGTTGATTAGTTCGATGTTAGTGCGCAGAAACGCGACGTTTGTCATTCCTTCGTCGACCGATTGGCGTGCGCCGGTCCACATTCGAGCGCCTTTGATGTCGACGCCGATGAAGTTGCGGTCGGGGTATTTCTTTGCGAGTCCGACGGCGTATTCGCCCTTGCCGCAGCCGAGTTCGAGCACTATCGGATTGCCGTTGTTAAAGAAGTCGCTGTTCCACTTTCCGCGCAGGGCAAATCCTTCGGCTTTGAGCCGCGAGTAGGGATATTGGAAGACGTTGAAAAACGTCTCCATCTCGCCGAATTTTTTCAGTTTGTTTTTGCCCATACGCTTTATTTAGTGCCGAATTTGATGTATTCCACTTTGCCGGAAGCCAGTGCGCAACGCAGCACATAGACTTTCGCCGAGTATGCGCCGAGGTTGAACTCAACCGACATTGCTGCCGGGCTTTTTGTCGAGAGCACGATTCCGCTCAGGTCGTAGACTGTTGCCGTTGCGATTTGTTCGGTAGCCGAAGCGCGGAGCACGTCGCCGCTAAATGTCACCTTGACAGCGCTTTCCAAAGCCGACACTTCGGACGTGTTCGACACTTGGAAGTCGCGCCACTGTTCAGCCGCTTTGTAGAGGTTTTCCGACAGTTTGTCGACTTTGAGCACTACCGTCGATTGGTCGATGCCTTCCCAGACGGTTTCGCCGAGCGTTGGCGGCACGGCGGGGCGTGCGTTGAAGTAGCGCAAGGCGGTCCAGTTGCGGAATGCCGAGGTGCCGATATGTTCGATGGTCGTCGGTATGGAGAATTCCACGATGTCGGTCCAGTCGGTGAATGCGTAGTCGCCGATGCGTTTAACTGATTCGGGCAGAGGGTCCATTTCGGTCATCGTTGTTACGTTGCCAAACACGAAGTCGTTGATTGTCGTCAGTCCTTGGGGCATTTCCACTTTGTTGAGCGATGTGCTGTAGAAGAAAGCGCCGTCGCCGAGCGACTCGATTGTCGCGGGAAGTTTGACGGTGGTAAGACCTTCGGTGTCGGCGAAAGCCCAAGCGCCGATGGCTGATATGCGAGTCGACGACAGGTCGGCAGTGGTGATGCCGCTTGCTTTGAAAGCTCCTTCGCCGATTTGTTCAACCGACGAGCCGAACGACGGGTTGGAGAGTCGTTCGCAGCCTTGGAAAGCGTAAGCGCCGATGGCTTTTACACCGGTAAAAGGCATAGCAGAAAGGTTTATGCTGCGGTTAAATGCGTAGCTGCCAATCGTTTGCACGCCGGCGGCACCTGTCACCGTGGTCAGCGCCGGCATCGATGCGAAAGCGAAGTCGCCGATGCGAGTGACCGATGCGGGTATGTCGATTTGCGCCAATGCCGGGCATCCTGTGAAAGCGCCGTCGCCGATGCTTGTGAGCGTGCCGGGCAGAGCGACCGATGTGTAAGCCTTGCCGGCAAAGCAGCAGGGTGGCAATTCGTTGGCGGCGAAGGTCACGTAGTTGGCAAACAGAGCTTCTGTGCTCGAATATCTGGCGATTGATGTCGCACTGAGGTCAATAGAGGTCAGTTGCGGCATCGAGTTGGCAATGTAGGCAATGTCGCGTGCGTCGATTGTTCCGCTCAGCGTGAGCGAAGTCATCGTTTCGGGCGAACTGTCTTTAAGAGCGGCTTCGACGCCGCCGGCGGTTACGTCGACGGCATACAATCGGGTTAATGCGCTTGCGACGATTACAATCAGAAGTGTTATGTATCTCATATCGTTTGGTTTTCAAATTATGTTGTAAAGTTACAAAAAATCGGCGATACACACTCAAAAACGGCAATATTTTTGATGTGCGCATCGACAACAATTACATTCGGGAATCGATGTGAATGATGTTGCTGACGAAAAAGAGACCGCGGATAGCCGTTCGCGGCAGTTCGATGTCGTCGTATTGCGGGTTTTCGCTGCGGAGAATCACCATGTTTTTGTCTTCGTGGCGACGTAGGTATTTTACCATACGGTAGTCGTCGAGGAGTACCACATAGATTTGCCCCCAGAAGATGACCGACATGTCGGAGATTTCGCGGATTGAGAGGTAGTCGCCGTCGTTGATGACGGGCTTCATGCTGTCGCCGCTGACGCGCACAATCTTGTTGCCCGACGCCACTCCCGGCACGTTGACGTAGCCGATGATGCTGTCGTCGGCAAAGGTCATTTCGCGGCTGAGCGCGCCGGCGGTTACGTCGATGTCGTAGACCGGCGAGCCTTTGTGGCGTTCGCTAATGCGCGGAACTACAATGGTTTGCGGCGCTTCGTTCTTTTGAAAAGGTGTGCCTTCGCCCTCGACGAGCCATTGCTTAGACACGCCGAGATTGACTACGATTCGGTTGACGAGCGAATCGCTTACGGGAAGTTTGCCGTTGAGGAGTTTCGAAAAATTAGAAATGTCCGTGCCGATACGTTTTGCAAATGCATTCTGGCGCAGACGCATCTCGCTCATCAGGTATTTTACGCGTTCGATTACACTTTGGTTATCCATAATTCTTAATTTTGCCCGAAAGGTAAGAATAAGTTGGCAAATAACCAAGAATTTGCTGAAAAATTACCATTTTTTAGGTAAGAGGTAAGAGGTAAGAGGTAAGAGGTAAGAGGTGTGCTGAAAAAACGAAAGGATCGCGGCGGGCGACCCTTTCGTCGTGTATGTATAAGCGATTGGCTATTCCTACGGATAGGTTATCGCAGGCAGTTCCACCCAATCTTTCGACCATTTGTATGCGTCTTGTTCGGGCGGTAAATTAATCATGTGGTTTGTCATACTTCGCATCGATATCTCGAAGTTGAAAGTAATGCCTTCCGATAGAACAATGGTTCTTTCGGCCTCGAAGTACTTTTGTTTGCCAAGTTCCTTAATCTTTTTTGATTCGGGCACAGCGGCTACAATTTTAATGGTTATCTTGTCTTTCCCGTTTACTCGAATCGAGCGGAAGCAGTTTTCCGACATGCCTCCTTTTTCTTTGTAGACAAAATTTTTCACTTTTTTCTCTTGATTAATCGGACCGTTCAGGTCGCAAACTTCTTCGCCGTCGATAAACAGGCGAACGTCAGGGTCGATAAAACCTTTAACGAAAATGCGTACTGTACTTTCGGCGTTTACACTCAACCCTGCGCCGAGAAGAAGAATCAATAATAAACAAAATTTTTTCATAATGGTATGTTTTTGTTATTTTTCTTTCGGGTAAGTAACCGTTGGCAGTTCCTCCCATTCTTTAGTCCACTTTTCTACATCTTTGTCTTTTGGAATTCGAAATACGTCCTTTCGGCTTATAACAAATTGAAGATTATAAGTTTCTCCATCTTTTAGGTTTAGTGATTTATCGCATTCGTATGGTTTTGCGTTGTTTTCAGATTTGGGATCCTCGTGTACGATTGTGAAAGTAACATTCCCTTCTTTTTTTACTTTGATAGTGCGAAAACATGGGGCTATTTGAGTAAAACCTAAATCTTTTAATACTCGCTTACTAAGTAAAAATTTCGGTAATATGGTTGCGTTATCGTCAACTTTGCCAATCATATCGCAGACTTCTTCGCCGTCGATACAAAGGCGAACTTGGGCGTTGAGCATCGGTCCGACAAATAATCTGACCGTACTTTCGGCGTTTACACTTAACCCTGCGCCGAGAAGAAGAACTAATAATAAACAAAACTTTTTCATGTTGGTAAAATATTATGTGTTAAACTAAAAAGCCCGTCTCTGTAGCGTCGCCTGAATAGCAACAACCATAGAGGCGGGCGTATTTTTGAAAATGCGTTTTCGGGTAGACTATTCTTCGTCGTCGGTTTCGTCTTCCTTCATGTTGTGGAATACGTTTTGCACATCGTCGTCGTCCTCAAACTTCTCGAGGAGTTTTTCGATTTGCTCACGTTGTTCGGGCGTAACCTCTTTGTAGTCGTTCGGAATGCGTTCGAATTCAGCGCTTTGGATTTCGAAGCCGTTGCTTTCCAAATAGTTTTGGATGTTAGCAAACGAGTCGAAAGCGCCGTAGAGTACGATAGATTCGCCTTCGTCTTCGAGTTCGTCAACGCCGTAGTCGATAAGCTCGAGTTCGAGGTCGTCGAGCGAAATGTCTTCGCGAGCGGCGATTTTGAACACACATTTGTGGTCGAACAGGAACGAAAGGCTGCCGGAAGTGCCGAGCGAGCCGCCAAATTTGTTGAAGTAGCTGCGTACGTTAGCCACTGTACGAGTGTTGTTGTCGGTAGCAGTTTCGACAACGATAGCGATACCGAAAGGTCCGTAGCCTTCGTAGACGATTTCTTTGTAGTCGCTGGCGTCCTTGTCGGTTGCTTTCTTGATGGCACGTTCTACGGTGTCTTTGGGCATGTTTGCTGCCTTGGCATTCTGAAGCAGCGCGCGCAGACGAGAGTTGCCTGTCGGGTCAGGGCCACCGGCTTTCACCGCGATTGTGATTTCCTTACCGATTTTCGTGAAAGTGCGAGACATATTGCCCCAGCGTTTCAATTTTCTCGCTTTGCGATATTCAAATGCTCTTCCCATTGTTTTGTTTTATCTTTGTTTATACTATTGTTTATCTGAGTTTTGCGTCCAACTGTTTTTGCAGGTTGGCGATAATTTTATTCATTACGGCGTCGATTTGCTTGTCGTTGAGGGTCTTTTCGTCGTCTTGCAGAATCATGCTGATGGCGTACGACTTTTTGCCTTCTTCGAGATTCTTGCCTTCGTAGACGTCGAAGAGTGTAACCGATTTGAGCAGGCGCTTTTCGCTTGCGCGCACTACGCGCTCAACGTCGGCAAACGTCACGTCTTTGCTGATGAGCAGCGCCAGGTCGCGCTTGACGGGCATTGATTTTGCCAAGTCGGTATATTCAACTTTCTTCTTCAACGCCATACGCATCAGAGTGTCCCAATCGAGTTCGGCGAAGAATACTTCTTGGTCGATGTCTGCCACCTTGGTAAGGCGTTTAGCCACGATGCCGAGGCGTCCGATGAGCTTGCCGCCGCGGTTGGTATATTCGATAGCCGCCGAGAATATTTCGTTTTTGACTTGTGTAGCCACGATTTCGCCGCCGATGGCGATGCCAAGGCGTGCAAACACGTTTTCGACAACGGCTTTAAGGTCGTAGACCGTAGCATGGCGCTCGCCGACAGCCCAGTTTGCTGCGTAGAGGTCGCCGGTCATCCAGATGCCGAGGTGTTGGCTTTCCGTGTAGGGCGCCAACGGTTTTTCGTCGGTCGACTCTGCTTCGGGATTCTGCGCGTAGACGTGTCCGAACTCGTACATCATCAAGTTGGCATTTTTGCGGTTGATGTTGTGTGCGAGGCTTTCGAGGCCGCCGAAGAGCAGCGTTTGGCGCATCACAGCCAGGTCGTTGCTGAGTGGATTGAGGAGGCGTACACATTTTGCGAGCGGATACATCTCGAGCGGCTCGTAGTAGGAAATCGCCGTCAACGAGTTGTTCATTATTTCGCGAAAACCGCCTGCGGTGAGTTGCTCCGACACGAGCTCTTGCAGATGGTTCGACACGTCGGTGGGTTGTTGATAAGAGAGGCTCGACTGTAGGGTGTTGCCGAATTCGATGTTGTTGTAGCCGTAGATTCGCAGCACGTCTTCGACAACGTCGCAGGGACGAGTCACGTCGACGCGATAGGTGGGTACGCGCAGGTCGAGGATGCCGTCATGTTCGCCGGCGATTTCGATTTCGAGCGAGCCGAGAATTTCTTTGACAACGTCGTCGCCGATACGTTTGCCAATCAGGTTGTATGCATAGTCGAGCGAGAGTTCTACGCGAGCGCGTTCTACCGGGTTGGGGTAGATGTCGACGATTTCGCCGCAGATTTCGCCGCCGGCGAGTTGCTTAATCAGCGTAGCGGCAAGGCGGAGAGCGTAGACGGTGTTGTTGGGGTCGACGCCGCGTTCGAAGCGGAACGACGAGTCGGTGCTAAGTCCGTGGCGACGCGCTGTTTTGCGTACCCAAGTGGGGTGGAAGCAAGCCGATTCGAGGAAGATGTCGGTAGCCTCTTCGGTAACACCCGAGTCGAGACCGCCGAATACGCCGGCAATGCACATCGGCTCTTCGGCGTTGCAAATCATCAAGTCGGCAGCGGTCATTGTGCGTTCTACGCCGTCGAGGGTAGTGAATTTTGTGCCTTCGTCGACGGTGCGCACAACGATTTGCTCGCCTTTTACTTTCTTGAGGTCGAAGCAGTGCAACGGCTGGCAGAATGCGTTGAGGATGTAGTTTGTGATGTCGACTACGTTGTTTATCGGGCGTTGACCGATGGCGGTCAGGCATTTTTTGAGCCAGTCGGGACTTTCCGCCACTTTCACGCCGCGGATAGTCAAGCCGCAGTAGCGAATGCAAGCGTCTTTCGCTTCGACAGTCACCGAGCAAGCGCCGTCGGTGCGGTCGCAATGGAAGTCGTCGACGCTCGGGCGATGCAAGCGGCACTCCATGCCTTGGCGCTTCATCCAAGCTGCCAAGTCGCGCGCCACGCCGTAGTGCGACGCTGCGTCGATACGGTTCGGGGTGAGGTCGACTTCGATGATGTATTCGTCTTCTACATTATAATATTCGCGAGCGGGAGTGCCCGGCACGGCAGTTTCGGGGAGCACGATGATACCGTCGTGCGAGGTGCCGATGCCGATTTCGTCTTCTGCGCAAATCATGCCGAACGATTCCACGCCGCGGATTTTCGACTTCTTGATGGTAAATTCGTTGTCGCCGTCGTAGAGTTTTGTGCCGACGGTAGCCACCACGACGTGTTGTCCGGCAGCCACGTTAGGCGCGCCGCACACAATCTGTGTAGGTTCGCCGTTGCCGATGTCGACGGTCGTTATGTGCAAGTGGTCGCTGTTGGGGTGCTCTTCGCAGGTAAGCACCTTACCGATGACGATACCTTCGAGGCCTCCTTTGATTGTTTCAACTTTCTCAACTCCGTCGGTTTCCAAACCTATCGAAGTCAACGCTTTCGACACTTCTTCGGGACTCAGGTCAAAGTCCAGATAGTCCTTCAGCCATTTGTATGATATATTCATGTCTTTTTTATAATTTTCCGTTTCTATTCTTAATTGCGTCAGCAATAAGACCGACCGCAAATTCGTTGTACATTAGCGAGTCGGCTTATAGCGAACGTCGGGCGCAGCCCGGTGCGCGGTGCGTCAGCAATAAGACCGACCGCAAAGTTACAGAAAATTCCCGAAATCGACGAAATAGTTTGTAAAAAATCTGATTAAGAGCATTTTTGAACAGACACTTATATCGTTGACGTAATTAATACATACCATTCACTATCAGAATTTTTGCGTTGGATGTATCCATTTTTAATCAGATTATTAATTTGCTTCTGAATGGCAGATGTATTGATGCCAATTAATTTTGTCAATTCTTCATACGTTATCGCCGGATTTTCTTGAAGAGCAAATAATATCTTTGATGTGTTGTGGCTCCTGAATTTAACTATTTGTCCATCGTACCACCAGACATTTTCTGCTGATTTGGTGACAAAATCGATATTTGCTTTTATTTCGTTCATAATCAACTTTTTGAAATAAGTCAGAAAATGGCGAATTTCTCTGAGTGACGCGTGAGCACCATCTGATGGCGTCGGTCCTACGATGAGGTCCGAGTGATGTAGCGCCTCTAAATAGGCCTGCTTATCTCGATTGCGTACTACAATCATAGGCCATTCGTGGCGCGACAGTATGTAGTTTACCATCAATCGAGCTATACGTCCGTTACCATCTTCAAACGGGTGAATACGAATATATCTATAATGAAACAACGCAGCAAGTTCGGTTGGTGTGTACTTTCCGCTATTTTCCGCTTCGTTATACCAATTTACCAAGTCGTTCATTAATGCCGGTGTTTCTTCGGGTGAGGCATATTCAAAACGATCGCCGTAGCGAGTAATGACGCTATTTGGTCGCGTTTTGTATGAACCTGCGTGAACGACGTAGCTTGACTGTAAACCTCCCGGCAAGGTGGTATGAACTGTATAATCTTTACGCAGTAAGGTGTGATGAAGTTGGCGTATAAATGTTTCTGTAAGTGGCAACTTTTCATTAGCAACCTCTGTCATCATTTTCAGACCGACATTGCTTGCTTTCATTTCCTCGAAATCTTTCATCTCAGCATCTCCGCTTACTTTGCCAAATAGCAGCAATAACTCAGTTTGCCCATATGTTAGGGTGTTGCCTTCTATATGGTTTGAATTGTAGTTATATTCTACTGTAAATTTACGAGACAACTGAGCCTGTTTTTTCTCGGATAATGGAAGGAGAGCCTTCCATTGGTCATAAATGCTGTTGATGTCTGCCATATGTATAAATGTGTTAAAATGCCCGATTTTGGTGGTATGTTACCACCTTTGAGAGGTGATTTTTGCAAAAGTAGTAAAAATAATGGAACTTGAGTGTTTTTTCGACAGATATTTTTTCGCTGCTTCGTGACTCTTTGCAGGCTCTTTCGTAAGCGGCGTATTTATGAGGCGATTTTTGTCGGTTACTGCATAAAAAACGGAGACGGACCAGCCGCCCGTCTCCGTTATATTCGGTATGT
>JBJEDO010000075.1:0-17230 GCA_051872155.1 Candidatus Limisoma sp. | reverse complement strand
CTTGAACTTTTCGATGCCGGTGTCGGTACCAAGAGCGGTCATTGCCATTGTGAGCATAAACGTGTCGATATATTCGATTACGCCGTTCAAGGGGATTTCTTTAACCGTGTCGACTCCGCAAAGATATTGCAACAGCGAATTGAGGCATATCACGCCGATAAACCCGAAAGCAAACCAGGGGATTGTAATCTTGCCGCGTTCCGCACCTTTGCCACGACCTCCTGCAAGTGCCAGCCCCATAATGATAAGCACAGGAGCGAGCATCATTACGCGTATCATCTTCGTGATAGTCGCCGTTCCGGCAATGCCGAGCGAGTCGGTCGGGTCCATTGCATTTCCCGCTCCGGCAGCGTGAGCCACCTCGTGAAGTGTGCTGCCCGTATAGATTGCAACGCATTCGTTACTCAGTCCGTCGAGCAAACCGCAACGATACATAATCGGGTAGAGAAACATAGCAATTGTTCCGAAGATGACAACCGTCGAAACGGCAATTGCCGTCTTGTGGCTTTCGCATTTGACCACCGGCTCGGCGCCAAGAACGGCGGCAGCACCACAGATGGCGCTTCCGGTTGCTGTCATCAGCGTAGTGTCTTTATCCATTTTCAGCAGTTTGCCGAACCAAATGCCCAGCAGCAACGTGCCCGCCACGATTATCGAATCGACAACTATCGCTGCCGCGCCTACGTTGACTACTTCGTTGAGAGTCAGTCGGAAGCCGTACAACACGATACCTGCTCGAAGTACTTTCTTTGTGCAGAACTTTATGCCGGGAACCCACGTCTCGGGTAGGCGATTGCGAAGGCTGTTGGCATAAATCATACCCAATATAATACCAATAATCAGTGGGCTAAGCGATAGGCTTTGGATTGCCGGAATCTCGGCAATGTAAAATGCAGCGCACGAAAACAGTGCGATTAGCAAAATTCCATGAAGAGTGTTGCCTCTTGTTCCTTTTTCAAACATAGTTGTAAAAATTTTGGCAAAGTTACGCTCTTTTTGGATAAAATACAAAGAATTTTTCTGCTTATGCCAAAACGATGGCAGGCTCTCGAAGGTTGTACCTTCAAAAGCCTGCTCAATCTAAGGTTAGGTAGATATTAATTGGATTTTGTCAATTCGTTCTGCACGTTGCTTTCAGCGTGCGGCGGTTGATTGTCTTTCGCTTTGTTTTTGAAAGAATATACGTAGGTTGTCCCGTTCGCCACTTCGTCGGTCTTAAGTTCGTGATGAATCTGTGTTACACCGTCGGATGCGCCGTAGGTGTACGACCAGTTTGTCTCTTTGACAGTCCAATCACCAGGCGTGAGTGCTACGATTTTGCTCAAAGTCGTGCTTTCGTCGCCGTCCGTGTTGGTTATTGCAATCGACATATACGGGATGCCCGAAGCATCTTTGTTGCTGTAAATGTTGAATATCGAAGTATCGCCTTTTTTAAGTCCCGTTTTTTCGACCGTGACATAGATAAATGGATATCCGAGCGCTACGGCAACATAATTGTTGTACGTTCCTGCGCCTATGGTTTTCTTGACGAGTTCTTTGTTTCGCTCTAACATCAGGGTTCTATATCTTTCGGATGCATCACCTGCCTTATATCCGTCTCCTCTAACGGTGTAACCATCTAAAAGATAAACATTATCGTCTTTATGGTAGTCCTCCATCCAGCGGATGCCTCGTTTTAGTTCTGCGGGAAGATTCATGCCGTCGAGATTTGCTGTACCGTCGCTCCAAAGGTCGGGCAACTGTACGCTTGTGGTAAATCCGAGGCTACCGTCGCCAATGATGTCGTCGCCACCCAAAAGTGCCGTGTTGTTGTAAATACCGAAACTGCCTTTTGTGTTTTCAAAACTCAAGATGCCGTGTTCCGTAACAGCAACGCCACCACCATATCCGACTCTTCTATCTGTACCCCAAAGTCCCTGTAGCGTATGTCCCGTATTGGATTCCACACCGTCGGACGTATCGATAGTTTCGTCTGTGCTGTTTGCAACAAGGTCTTTCTTTCGGCGATGGTTTGCCGTGTTGTTGCGAATCAGACCACCGTTGTAGGTGACTTTCGCTTCTTGTATGGCTAATCCGCCGCCGAGGCATGCCCAATTGTTCTCTATCACGTTGTTCTCAAGGGTGACAAAGATATTTCTTGTGTCGTTTTCAAACTTACCATCGGTGCCAATTGCTCCGCCTACGGCGCTGGCATTATTGCGGAAAGTGGCGTTCTTGATTGATGCATATTGGAAGTCTCCGTTCGACGAGTTCATTTCATTGTTCATGAAAAAGACAGCGCCACCACCAACTCTTGATTTATTGCCTTCGAACAGTGCAAGTGTTCCGTCAATATCCAAACAGTTGCCGCCGGATTGATTTCCTCCTTTGAAAACCATTATGGCTCCGCCACGTCCGCTGCCTGCATCGTTTGGCAATGCGTAATTGTTTCGGAATGTTGCGTTTGTGATATTTAAAACGCCGTATTCGTAAGAATAAATAGCACCACCTCCGGTATACATTGTGTGGTCTGAGCTGTAGTTGTCACCATCTGCGTGATTGCCTTCAAACAGTGCCTCGGCTTGAATTGTTGTGTTAGCAAGGTGGTTGTAAAGTGCACCGCCCGACTGTGTGGCGTAATTGTTTGAGAAAGTCGCTTTGCCAATCGTTGCTGTCGAATGGTAAACGTACATGGCGCCGCCGTTTTTCGCATAATTGCCATCAAAAACAGCACTATTTGATATGGTGAGATTGCATTGGTCATAGAGGCGAATCGCGCCACCGTTCGATTGCGGTGCCTTGTTACCTCGGAAAACGGCATTTTCGACCTTAATGTCTTTGGTTTGATAAAGGAAAACAGCACCGGCTTCATTTGTGGTTGCTTCGTTTCCTTCAAAAGTGGCATTGCCGGTCATTGTCACATCTCCATAGTCCACATAAATGGCGCTTCCGCGTATGGATGTGTTATTTTTATATGTTCCGTTATTGATTGTCAAGCGAGGGCGTTGACCCTGTGAATCCGTACAGTTAGAACTCCAATAAATTCCGGCACATGCGCATGTTGCCGTATTGTCTTCGAAGGTGCAATTTGACATTTCTACATCGGCGCAGCAATTGTTGTTAAATCGCATTAATCCTTGTACAAATGGCGATGTCTCATTCATAGTTCCATATTGCTTTGTCCCTTTAACCGTGCAGTCGGTCATTGTAATTTTTGTCGACGATTTTGTGTTGGCTGAATTTGCATTCAAATCGCTATAACAAGTCAATATGCAACCACCGCCTGCCGGACTTTCGACGCCTTCGAAAGTTACGTTGTCTAAAGTTGTGTTACCCAAAACATAAGGATATGAGCTACTATATCCTGAATTCAATTTTATGCAAGAACAATCGCAATAAAAGTTGCCATTAGCATCTTTGTTTCCTGCATACATATTGGAAAATACCACGTTTTTAAAAACAACATTTCGAAGGGTAAGTGAGCCGTTCGACTCTATTAGTCCCCATATTATTTTATTAAACGGTGCTCCGGTATTCGATGAAGCACTTTTGTTGGCTTCCCAATCGCTAATGGCTGTCTGAGTCGAGCCTCCATCGATGTATATAGGGTTTTCTTTTGTTCCTTCAATAATCAATTCAGCCCTTCCCCAAATAGAAAACAGGCAGTTGTTATCGACCCATTGAGTATGTTTTACTCCGGTCTCGTCTGTGCCTGATGTGCGTGAACCCCAAATGTATTGTGTGATTGTAACTGGTTTTCCGGCTGTATTGCGAATAATTAATTTAGCATTTCCTGCAGGATTTACGCCGTTTGCTGTAGATGAACCGACAAAAATACGGTCGGTAATTAGAACATCGCCTGTTAGGTTTACTTCTTCAATGTTTGTGCCGCTTGACGGGTTGTGAACATAAACCACTTTGTGATTACCTCCAAGCCAAGCTTTTGAATCTGTCGGTGAAGTGTACTTGACACTCCAACTTCCCTCGGTGGGTAAGTGAGTGCCGTTGCTACAATTGGTAACGTCAGCATTAAGTGCTTGTGGAATTAGAAAAAACGTAAATAGTAGGGATAAAATTACCCCCCCCCCGATTTTCGAAGTAATACTTTAATATTCATAGCGTAAAGGTCTGTGATATAGATGGTTGTGGAGTTATTTATATTTCTGCTTGTAAAAGATTTTTGGTGTGGTTGTGTCGCAAAGATAATAAAGATTTCGATAATGCAAAAAAATAATTTCGAAAAAAGTGCAAATATTATTACTTGCAATAAAATTTCAAAAAAATGTTACAATATTTTGCCGTAAATGCAAAAAGTATTAACTTTGTTGTGATGTTAACAGTGATAGGACATATAGAGTACTTGGTAAGGCATAACGATTGCGTTGTTGTGCCGGGGTTCGGTGCGTTTATCGCCCATCGCGAAAGTGCTCATATTCAGGATGGTATGATTTATCCGCCGAAGCGTTCTATTCTGTTTAATGCGGCAGTTAACCACAACGATGCGTTGCTCGTGACGTCGATAATGCGCAAATCGGGCATCTCGTATGATGCGGCAGTAAAGGTCGTCGACGACGATGTTCTCGCACTCAAGACACATCTTTCGGAAGTAGGCGAACTGACATTCGGCAATGTCGGCAGATTTACCTCGGAAAACGATGTTGTGTCGTTCGAGCCGAGCGATGAGCCATTTGGAAAATACTTCGGACTAAGTGCTGTGGCATTGCCGACAATTAACGTCGAAAGCGAAGTCGCAGCGGCTGAAGAGCCCGAAGCGCCCGCCGAAAAGAAGTCGAAGGACATCATCTACATTCCTCTGCACAAAAACATTTTCCGCATTGCGGCATCGATTGCAGTAGTCATTCTGCTGTCGTTTGTGCTTTCCGGACCTATTCACGTCGGCGATGCGCCCGATATGGCAGCCGTGATTTCCACGAAAACTATGGACACTCGCGAATGTCCGAAAGTGGAAGAGCGGAAACCTGAAATCGTTGAAACCACAACTTCCGAGCCTGAAATCGTTGAAGAGGTTGTGGCTACAGATAATTATTTCCTTATCGTAGCATCATTCAAGACTCTCAAGCAAGCGCAAAAGTTCGTCGACGAGTCCGACTTGACAGGGCTTAAGATTATGGATAAGAAAGGAAATTTCTATAAAGTATGCCTTATGTCGGCAAGTTCGTATTCTGAAGTTGAAAACTGTCGCTTGGAACTTGCAGAGAAAAACATTGACAGTTGGATTTACTCCGAGAACAGTTAGTTCTCGTCGATCATTTCACTCTGAACCAATATCCCGCGGTTACCATAAACGACAATCCGTTCGACCCTGCGAAAACGTCCTTTTTGCGGTCGGAGAAAATGCTGTTCAGACCATAGTAAACGCGACCTTCAACCGACACGGAGTGCTTGCCCGTCAACTTTAGTTCCGCACCCAATCCGGCGGAAATGCCGTAGTCTATTTTGTTTTTTATCGGCATCGTATATTGCTCGGTATTGCGATTCGACATAGGGAGGTCGGAAGGCAAATTGTCAAGGTCGTTGTAGTTGAAATTTGCCGACGACGAATCGCCTAAGTTGAATCCGATTTCCGGACCGGCATTGAAGAATGCCTTAAATCGGTCGCTTCCGAAATAGATGTGCGCCAACAGCGGCACTTGCACGTAGGTCAGCTTGCGTTCAAAATAGTAGTCGGTTATGTCGAACTTTTCTCGCCATCCGCGTTGTTGGAAGTTTAGCTCGGCGATTATTCCGAAGTGTCGTTCTTCGATATATTTAAAAGCCACACCCGAAATAAATCCGTTGGTGAAACCTTGCTCGATTTTGGGCGAGAACATTGTTTTCGAAAGTGTAGCACCGGCTTTCACGCCAACAGCGATATTCGACTCGTAGTGTTGTTGGCAGAACGCCGGGAGCGAAGCAGCGAGGCATAAAAGTGTAGCCGCAAATTTTCTATTTATCATTTAATAATAAACTTTTCGGTAGACGTAGTATTATAATTAATAATGTATATAGCGGAATTGACAAAACCGCTCCAATTGCTGGCGCGTTTCAGCTCAAAGCAACCGTGAGTGCCTTCGAAACGCTGAGTGTAGGCATTAATGTCGTTGCCGAATTGAGAGGCAAGAGTGTAGAGATAGTCAGCAATGTCGTAACCGTAAGCCGTCATTTGCGGAATGGCGTCGGTCGATTGACGATTGTACCAATTCTCGAAGTCGTCTAAGCATCGACCTGCATCTTTCGACAACTCAATCGGGCAGTAGCGCGAGTAGACGTATGTGCCCATTGCGCGGAAAAACTTGTGATATTTCTTGTAAGTTGTCCATTCGGGATAGCCTAAAAGGTCGAAACTGTACTCGGAGAGCTCTTTGCGCAGAGTGTTGAGACTCGGCGCAATTTTTGCCAAATAACTCATACTACTCTGAATGGGAACAAACAGTATTTGTTTGTCAGCCGGGACAAGCGCCCTAAATGTTTCGGGCTTCAGCTCGTCGGGCGAGATGGTTTGCCAAATGTTGTCAGTCTCTTTCAGTCTGTAAATCAGAGGCTTTTCTTCTGTGTTTCCGTCGCCGATGTAGACTATGCGATATTTCGAGAACCGGTCGTTGACGTAATTGCAAACGGCGTCAATCATATACGACGACGGCGTGTTTAGTTGAATGCATCGGTCGTTTTCGTAGAACGAAATATCCTTGATAGAGAAAGGGTTGACGACATAAATCTTGTTCTCTTCGCCGAAGCTGTTAATCTTGTCGAGTTGGTCGTCTTCGTAGGCGGAGATGATGATGTCGGCGTCTTTTACGGCGCTTTTCCCGCAAACGGTGTAGATGGATTCTACCGACGAGTCGATAACCGTAACGTCGAGATTAAGTTCTTCGCGAGCGTGCTTTTTCAGACCCAGCAAGAAGCCGCCATAGAAGTCACCATAAAGTTTGTGCTCTTTGTTGGTGCAGGTTGTGTCGTTTAGTCCGAGCGGAAGAATGAGTGCTAACTTCAGCGGCTTGGTCTTATCGACTTCGTGGATTTGATTGTAAATATCTTCGACCGACTTTTGTTCGGTTGTGTCGCGTTTTACCGAAACCGGAACGTATACGTAACTGCCTTTCTTCGGCGTAGATGTGTCGGGATTTGTTTCGCGGATTTGCGAAGCGGTGGTGTTGTGCTGCTTGGCAATCGACTCGTAGGTGTCGCCTTTTTCTACTTTCTCGGCAATAAACACCGTCGACGGCTGCTTTTTTGCGGCTACTAAATTTTCGTCAGGTTCGGGGATGATGATAGTTTCTCCGGCTTTGAAATTCGAAGGCGAAATGCCGGGATTTGCGCTCATCAGGTCTTCCATCGTCACACTGTTGTTCAACGCGATGCGATAGAGCGTTTCGCCTTTCTGAATGGTGTGAAGTTTTTGATTGTTTTTTGTAGGAATTATAATGTCGGTTCCCGATTTGAGTCCGTTTTCGATAGAAGGGTTGGCAGCAATCAGCTCGTCGATTGTGATGTTGTAGGTCTTCGAGATTCCGTAGACGGTTTCGCCGGGCTTTACGTTGTGAATATGCTTTGCAGCCGATGTTTTTGTCGGTTGTTCTTTGCGAAATTTATCGACCGGGAAGAAAAGCCATTGGTCTCTTTTCAGACCGTCGGCAACCGAAGGGTTGTAAGTCATTATTTCGGCTTCGCTTATGCCTAACTCTTTAGCTATGCGATAGATGGTTTCCCCCTTTTTTACTTGACGGTAGTAATAGTCGGTACCGCCGATATTTCGTATCGGCAATTGCAGCTGTGCGCTCCCTAAAAGCCACAACGTAAGGAGTATGGGTAAACAGGCTAACCTTTTCATTATTGTATATATTTCTGCAAAATTAGCGAAAAAAAGTGTAATTTGAAACTAAGACGGTATAATTACTCTATCGCCGAGTAATTTTGCCAACGACATACGCATTTCGTTGATTTGTGACAACTGCGACAAGTATTTGTCCAAACTCTGCAAGTCGCCGACTTTAGCGCAGTCGCGAATTTGTTGCTGCAAATGCTTAACCTCGTATGCCAGGATGGCGTCTTTCCACGCCAAAATAGCATTTGGAACGAGGTCGTTAAGTCGGTCCGACTCTTTCTCGATTTTCGCCATTTTGGAGTGCACTTTGCTCAGCTGATACTTTTCGTCGGCGAGGTCGAGCGAAATTGTTCGGATGGCTTCGTCGCTGTCGGAGCATAGTCGCATAACGAGATATTTCGACTGGAATTGCTTAAGCATTTCGGCGATTTTCAAATCAACCTTCTCTTTCAGACGAGTTTCTTCGCGTTGGATTGCTTCAAGGTTGTTGCAGGTTGTGCGTATTTCGTCGATTCCTTCCGCCATGAGTCGATTGCTTTCGGCAGCCAATTCCGTAAGTTTTACAGCTTGGTCTTCACGAAAGCCTTCGACAAACGACAGAGCTTTTTCGTTGATTTTCTGATAGTTGGACGCGCTAAAGCTGAAACCGTCTTTTTTGAGTTCCGAGTTGATAAATTCGACGACGGTCATCTGCGTCACCGAGTTGTCGACATCCGAAACAACGCTGAATGGCATCATACCGTAGCGCACGATGTGGCAAACCACTTCTTTCTCGAATGGCTCCAAAAACTTGGTGCGAGCCTTCGCTTCGGCAAGCGCAATGCTGTCGGTCGGCTGCTGTTGCGGTTTTGGCTTGGCAACTTCCGCCGAAATCTCGGGTGATACGGGCTCGGGGGTATCGGTAGCCGAATTAGTCGTTTTTGTGGTTTTGTTTCGGCGGTCGCGAATGTCCTTATTTACGGCGCGAACGAGCACTTTCTCGTCCATCTCAAAGCGCTTGCTACATTCCTGAACGTAGACGGAGCGCGTAATCGGGTCGGGGATGACGCTTATTGAGCGCACAATGCTCGAGATGGCTTCAGCCCGCTTTATGGGGTCGTTTTCGAGACCTTGAAGAAGTATCGTGGTCTTGAAAATGATGAAGTCGGTTTCGTGCGACTTTATGTATTCTTGGAAATATGTGGCGTTGTGCTTTTTCGCGAAACTGTCGGGGTCGTCGCCGTCAGGAAGGAGTAGCACCTTTACGTTGATTCCTTCGGCGAGAATCATATCGATTCCGCGAAGCGAAGCTTTGATGCCGGCGGCGTCGCCGTCGTAGAGCACGGTGATGTCGTTGGTAAATCGGTGAATCAGTCGGATTTGCCCCTCGGTGAGCGAGGTGCCCGACGATGCCACAACATTTTCAATCCCGGCTTGATGCATCGACAGTACGTCCGTATAGCCCTCAACGAGGTAGCATTTGTCGTTATTGACTATCGATTTTTTTGCTTGAAACAGTCCGTAGAGCTCGTAACTCTTCTTGTAGATGATTGATTCCGGCGAGTTGATATATTTTGCCTTGTCGCGGTCGGGGTGAAGAGTGCGACCTCCGAAAGCGATAACTTTGCCCGAAATGTTTAGCACGGGGAACATAACGCGACCTTTAAATCGGTCGTAGATTCTGTCGTTGCTCTTACCGCAAAGACCTGTGGCAATGGCGTGGTCGACGCTAAAGCCGCTGTTTTTGATTTGTTCGTATAGGGCAGTGCTGTTGTCGAGCGAGTAGCCGAGGTGGAATTTCTTTATGATGTCGTCGGTAAAGCCGCGGTCGTAGAAATACGACAAGCCGATGTTGCGTCCTTCGGGGGTGTTGAATATGTTGTCTTCAAACCGGCGCATAGCAAATTCGTTGACCGTAAGCATATTTTCGCGGTCGGTTTGCTCTTGCTTTTCTTCGACTGTCAGCTCTTTTTCGACAACTTCGATGTTGTACTTCTTTGCGAGATATTTAAGTGCTTCATAGTAAGTCATTTGCTCGTGTTCCATGATGAAGTTGACGGCAGTGCCGCCTTTTCCGCAACTGAAACACTTGCAAATGCCTTTTGCTCTCGACACGCTGAACGATGGGGTTTTCTCGTTGTGAAACGGGCACAACCCGATGTAGTTTGCACCGCGACGCCGTAGATTGACGAAGTCGGACACAACGTCGACAATGTCGGCGGCGTC
The DNA here is from genome assembly GCA_051872155.1 of Candidatus Limisoma sp. Classification (GTDB taxonomy): domain Bacteria; phylum Bacteroidota; class Bacteroidia; order Bacteroidales; family Muribaculaceae; genus Limisoma. The sequence goes on along the minus strand of JBJEDO010000075.1, from coordinate 7,224 downwards.
GATGATTTTTTCTACTGTTTTGCGGTCTATCATTCTATAAAGCCAACTTAAATATACTTATTATATCGTCTTTTTTGAGTTTAACGAATTGTCCGATGCCTGATTCGCGGTTTTTCAGGGCTCGATTTGCCATCGTTTCGAATTGGCTGTCGTCGATGCCGACATCTGAAAGCCGAGTGGGCAGACCGAGTTGCTTATACCAATCTTCGAGGCGATGAATTGTTTGCATGACGCAGATTTCGGTGTCGTTGGTGTCGGAGGTGATTCCCCACACGTTTTTGCCGAAATTGACGAAGCGAGCCGGATTGGTTTTCCAAACATATTTCATCCACGCCGGGAAGATAATCGACAGTCCGGCGCCATGAGCGATGTTGTACGAGCCGCTAAGTTCGTGCTCCACGTTGTGGCTGCCCCAGTCGCCGATTCGTCCGCAGTCGAGCGAATTGTTGTGCGCAAAGGTTGCCGCAAGCATTATTTCGGCGCGAGTGTCGTAGTCGGTCGGATTCTTTAATGCTTTCAGGGCGTTGTTGATTACCGTAACGCAAACCGCTTCAATCATCCGGTCGGTTAGTTCAGTGCATTCGACGTTGGTGAAATAGCGCTCCATCAGGTGTGCCAAGATGTCCGACAAGCCGCAAACCATTTGGTATTGCGACAGCGAATAGGTCGTTTGCGGGTCCATAATGGCAAACTTCGGAATGATGATGTTGTCGTGAATTCCGCGTTTGAAGTTGCCGTCGCTGTTGGTAATTACCGAAGCATAACTTGTTTCGCTGCCGGCTGCCGGAATCGTGAGTACAACGCCGATGGGCAAGCATTTGTCGATGGTTGTGCGAATGCCCATATAGAAATCCCAGACGTTGCCTTCGTTGCTTGCAGCCACGCCTATTGCTTTCGCCGTGTCGATGACGCTTCCGCCACCAACGGCGAGTACGAAATTAATGCCTTGGCTTCGGCAGATTCGGGCGCCTTCTTCGACCTTGTCGAGCAGTGGATTGGGTTGAACGCCCCACAGTTCGCAATAATCGATGCCTGCGTTACTTAGCGATTCGACGACTTGGTCGTAGACGCCATTACGCTTAATGGAACCGCCTCCGGCTACCAATAGCACTTTGACGGCTCCATATCTCTTTGCCTCTTCTCCAACTTTGGCTATCACGCCTTTGCCGAAAATTATTTTGGCTGGATTTTCGTATTCAAAATTAATCATACTAAGGCTCTAAAAACAGAAAAACGTCGTTCGGCTCTATTCGAAGTCGACGTCGTTGTAGCTTGCGTCGAGTTCGTCTTCGTTGAACTCATCGGAGCCGTAAAAGTCTTCGCCCAAGTCGTCGATGCCTACTGTGGTCGCGCCCTTAGCCGACGCCGTGTCGAACGTGTCGATGTCGAGAATTTGCTTGGGTGCGTTGCCCGACTTGCGTGTGCAAAGCGGTTGGCTCAGGTGCTTCGACGGAATCAACTCTTTCATCTCCATGAAGAATCCGCGATTGGAGAGGATGTCGAATTCGAACATCAGTTTTTGTCCTTCATCTTCGATAAGGTCCGACAAACGAGTCTCGTCCATAAGCCAGATGTCTTCGTCGCTGTCGCTACCCATATCGACGAGTGTAACTTCTTTTTCTTTGTTCCAATCCTCATCGCAGATTATGAAAGAATCCACTTGATCTTTCGTGTAGCCTGCCGCTTCGAGAATTGCGTTGCGTAGATTGAAAAATGTATCATCAGCATCCGCTTCAATCTCTAATTTGAAGCGACTTTCTTCATCTGATATTAAGCGAAATTTGTATATCATAATTGTTTTATTGGTTTTGTGGTTATATCTTCTGCGAAGTTACAAATAATAGTGATAACAAAAAGCGTTTTGCGCAGAAATTTTCGCTAAAAAATCACGGTTCAATGATGTTGTGTGAGTAAATTGCCGAAATTCCGTCGAGATAAGCCTCGAATTCGTATCGGCAGAAGTCGCCAACGTTGTGCAAGTCGCCTGTCTCATAGAAATTGCGAGCGCGACAAGCCCCTCCGCAAATGTATTTGATTGCGCAGGCTTTGCATTTCGGGATATCGTCGACGGTGGTCGAGCGAATCTGTTTCATCGTTTTAGAACGGTTGTAGATACTTTCGACCGATTCCGTCTTGACGTTGCCGCAAAGAAAACGTGTGTCGTGCAGCAGTTGGCAAGGGTAGACGTCGCCGTTTGGGGCTATGCTGAATTCGCCGTCGGCAATGGCGCATTTCAGGCATGGCGACTGTTTTGCGGCGTTCAGCGACGATTCGCAGTAGCCAAGCGGATTGACGCCGGCGGCACGTTTGAGCACGCTATAGTATTCTTCGCCGGTTATCGAAAGTTCGGCGTTCGCCATGTCCGACACCGGAAAGAGCGGTGCAAAATTCAGACGACTTCCGTAGCGTTTTGCCATCGGCTCGACCTGGTCGAGATTAAGACGAGTGACGGTCATCGACAGTGTATAGTCGATGCCTAATCGGTCGAGTAGGGCGACCGCTCGAACGACTTGTTCGTAGTTGTAGCCGCGAGTTCTGCCGTGCGATTCGCTGTCGGTGCCGTCGATGCTGATTGTTACAAGGTCGATAAGTCCTTTAAACCGTTTGCACAAATCTTCGGTGAAGAGTGTGCCGTTGCTGAGTAGCATTATGTTGTTGCCGCATTGCTTAATCATCTCTGCGATTTCGAGCATATTGCGATTGAGAAGCGGTTCGCCTCCGGTCAGTGTAAAGCCGACGTCGGGATTGATTTGGCAAATCTGCTTAATCACGTTTCGATAATCGTCGAGAGTCATCAGCGACTCGCCGGACTCTTTACGCTCGGCGGCATAGCAATATTTGCAATGCAGGTTGCAATGATTGGTCAACGATAAATGGACGTTAGCGAGCGGCATACGGTGATGCTCGTGATTGTTTCGAGTTCGGAAAAGCGACGATTGCGCAACACGGTCGACGAATTGCCGGATAGCGTTGCGATGCTGTTCGCCGATTGCTTGCGTGGCAAACTCTATGATTTCGTCGTTAGTACTTTCGCCGTCGAAAAGCGAGAGAATAAGTTCTCCAACGTCGTTAGTAACAATCCATGCCGGAACGTCGGGATTGATGACGACGACCTTGCCGTTGCGGCGAAATCGTTGCAGCGTGTCGGGGGATTTTAGTAAATCCATCACTAATTACCCGAGCAATCGTAAGACGAACCGCATTTACCACCGCCGCCGGCGCATTCGTACGACGAACCGCATTTGCCTTTGCCGTTAGCGCCTTGTCCGCCGCAGTCGTACGACGAGCCACACTTGCCGCCACCGCCGGCACATTCATACGACGAGCCGCACTTGCCCGAGCCGCCGGAGCCTTGTCCTGCACATTCGTACGACGAGCCGCATCTACCGCCACCGCCGGAACATTCATATGCCGAACCACATTTGCCGGAGCCGCCGGAACCTTGTCCCGAGCATTCGTACGAGGAGCCGCATCTGCCGCCGCCACCGGCGCATTCATACGATGAACCGCATTTGCCTTTACCGCCCGAACCTTGCCCCGTGCAGCTATACGACGAGCCGCATTTGCCGCCGCCACCTGCGCATTCGTATGATGAACCGCATTTGCCTTTCCCGCCTGAGCCTTGTCCCGTGCAGCTATACGACGAACCGCATTTGCCGCCGCCTCCTGTACAACTATATGATGAACCGCATTTGCCGTCGGCTGTCGCTCCGGCAATGCCACTTCCTTCAGTGAATAATGCCGGGGCAATAAGACCGGCGCCTATCACCATCGACAATTTTTTCAAAAATTCCCTTCTTGTTAAATCTTTCTTGTCTTTCATGACTCTACGAATTCGTTTTTACAAAGATATAAACAGATTTGAAGAAAAGCAAATCAAGGCACGACTAATTCTTTCGAATTGCAGAAATTAAATCGGCTACAACAAATGTGCTGCCACCTATATATATAAAGTCGCTGTTGCAACTGTCGGCTTTGGCTTGCCTGTAGGCTTGTTCGACGGTGGCAAAAACCGTCCCTTCGATGCCGTTCTGTCGGGCAATAGCCTGCAATGTCGTTGCCTCCATGGCGCGTTTTACGCCGGCTTGAGTGAAATAATATACCGCATCTTTAGGCAACAAAGGCATAATGTGGGCTACGTCTTTGTCGCTAACAAAACCGATGACAATACGGAGCGTTTTGTAGCTTTCGCGAGCCAATTGGCGTGAGATGTATTCAAATCCGCCGATGTTATGCCCCGTGTCGCAGAATGTGCGCGGACGGTCACCGATTTTCATCCAGCGTCCCATCAGCCCTGTCAATTCGCATACGTTGGCAAAACCTTTAGCTACGCTTTCGTTTGATATACAGAGCCCTAACTCGTTGAGTACCTTGATTGCAACAAGTACGGTGTTGGCATTTTTTAATTGACATTCGCCGCTAAGCTCGTCGACAATTTGACCGAACGAATATGTGTCGATGACCCATCGGTCGTTGACGCGACGGGCGTCGAATATTTCGTTGTTAAGCTCGGCAAAAATACCTGACGTGTTTACTTCGGCTATTTTTTGACGAAATACCTGCTCGGTTTCCGGTGTGGTTTCGCCGATGACAACAGGTGCTGCGGGCTTGATAATTCCGGCTTTTTCTTTGGCGATTTGAGCGAGCGAATCGCCGAGCAGAGCGGTATGGTCGAGAGAAATGTTGGTTATGACAGACGCAATCGGTTCGATTATGTTTGTGCTGTCAAGACGTCCGCCCAAGCCGGTTTCGATAACGGCAAAATCCACGTTGCTCTTTTTAAAATAGGTGAACGCCATAATTGTTGTCAGTTCGAAGAATGAAGGCTTTCGTCCGGCGTAGTCTGAACGTAGAAACGTGTCGACAAACTCGGTTACAAACTCTTCGCTTATCATTTCGCCGTCGACGCGGATTCGCTCACGAAAGTCAACCAAATGGGGCGACGTATAGAGACCGACGCGATAGCCCTCGCTTTGAAGAATGGCTGCCAGCAGGTGTGCCGTAGAGCCTTTACCGTTGGTCCCGGCAATGTGGATTGCGTTGAGCGATTTGTGAGGGTTTCCGAATAGTTTGGAAAGTTCGAGAGTGGTTTCCAATCCCGGTTTATATGCTTGTGCACCAACGTGTTGGAACACAAGTGTTTTGTCATATAGATAGTCTAAAGATGATTGGTAGTCCATGCTGTTAGTAGATTAGATAACCTGCGATGGCGGCAAGCGTGACAATTAGAATAGGATGAAGTTTGTAAAAGTATGCCAAAATGAAAGCGACAACGCAAATTGTGATGCTCGACCATAGTTCTTGGAAATTTTCGCCGTTCATCAGCAATAAGGCAGCCGAGCCGATAAGCCCGACAACAACCGGACGAAGTCCGGCAAATATACCTTTAATAATTGCGCTGTCTTTATGTCGTTGGATAAATCTGCTCGTGAAAAGTACCAAAAAGAAAGAGGGTAGAACGACAGCAAGAGTCGCAATAATTGCACCTAAAACAGTGTTTCCCGTTGCCGTATAGCCGATATATGTAGCCGAATTGATGCCAATCGGACCCGGCGTCATTTGCGAAATGGCGACGATGTCGGTAAACATTTGCTCGGTAATCCATCCGGGACCCATAATTTCGTGGCGAATGAGCGACAACATTGCATATCCTCCGCCGAAACCGAAGATGCTTATCTTGAAATATGCCCAAATCAGTTGCAAGTAGATATTCATTGCTTGTCCTCCTTCTTTATTTGTTTAATGTTGCGTCCGTAAATCAAGTAGCCTGCCAAGCCGCCTAAAATAATGAAAAATATCGGACTTGAAATGATTGGAAAGTCCGCCCAAATCAAGAGGGAAATCGCAACAGGAATTATGAAGTTCTTACGATTGATTTTTGCTGATTTCGCAGTTGTAAAAACCGGAGAAAGGATTAGAGCCACCACGGCAGGGCGGATTCCCATAAAGATTCTTGTCAGGGTTTCGCTACCCTTGATGGTTTCAGGTGTGAGAAACATTGCAATGGCAAGAATTATGAGAAACGAGGGTAGGATAGTACCTAATGCTGCCATAATGCTACCGCTGATTTTTGTAAGTTTGTAGCCGACACCGATAGCCATATTTACCGACATAATTCCCGGTAAAGATTGCGCAATGGCTAATTGGTCGATAAATTCTTCTTTAGTCAACCATTTGTGCGTGTCGACGATGTCCTTTTCGATAAGTGCAATCATAGCCCAACCACCGCCAAACGTGAATGCTCCTATCTTGAAGAACGAGTAGAATAATTGTAAATTTAATCGGTTCATCAATTCCAAAGTTTTTGCAAAATTACTCTATTTAGAGGGATAAACAAAGCGGAAATGTCGAAAATATGACTTGAGTAATCGGATAGTGCCGCCGCGCGATTTGTGTCATAAATATATCAAAAAGTTTTGTCGAGCGATTTTAATGACGTAATTTTGTGGCAGATAAACGACTATGTTAATGACTTAACTTAGGTTTAAATGCTAAAATAATGGCTATGAAGAAGATAATCACATACTTATTACTGACCGTTTTATGGACGGCATCAGCGTGCGCTCAGAAGAACTATGAAGACGCCGATGTCAAAGGTTTTTCAGAGTTAATCGCAAAGCCCGACGTGGTGGTGCTTGATGTAAGAACTGCCGACGAGTTCAATCAAGGTCATATTGAAAATGCCTTGAACATTGATATAAATCAGAGCAATTTCTTGGAAAAGGCTAAATCGGCGCTTCCTAAAGACAAAACCATTGCCGTCTATTGCCGAAGCGGGAGAAGGTCTGCCAAGGCAGCTGAACGACTAAGTTCCGAAGGCTATAAGGCTGTGAATCTCTCGGGTGGCATCGTTGAATGGACAAATAGCAATATGCCTGTTACAACCGACACTTATGAGGTTGATGCTCAAGCCCAATTGAAGTAAGCATTACGAATAATTGTATGGTTCGGAATATCTTGTTTGTTGCCTTGGGCGGTGCATTTGGTTCCGTATGCCGCTACCTTGTGTCGAGAATGGCAGAGACGTCATTCCCTTGGGGAACTTTTGCTGTCAACATTCTTGGCTCGCTTCTCATTGGACTTCTTGTGAGCCTTGTAGGAAAAGGTATTGTGTCGAACGAAATGAAGCTCTTGCTCGTTACCGGTTTTTGTGGCGGATTCACGACCTTCAGCACTTTTGCCAATGAATCATTCGGAATGATGAAAACAGGTGATGTGCTCCTT
>JBJEDO010000074.1:0-17734 GCA_051872155.1 Candidatus Limisoma sp. | reverse complement strand
TTGCTCAGGTACTTAAAAAGTTAAATTTATAATAGTGTTGCGGAATTAAGGATTATTTGTTATTCTTCTCAATTTTCTCAGACATTTCTCGCAAAAATCGTAAATTTGCAAACATCAAAATCTTCAACACAATGCCAGAAATAAATTTTGCACTACAGTATCCCGAATTCGAACACAAACTTCTATCAGAAATTGAAAAACTTAATGACCGATGGAAAAAACATTTAGTTTCAATAACCGGTAAAGAAGAATATGTCGAAATCTTTGTAACCGACGGATTCTATCCATATTATACAAATCAAAAAGTTAAAGTGTTATTCATAGGAAAGGAAGCATTAGAAATTGGCGGTGCAAACTACCAACAATTATTATATAGCGCATATTTAGAAAATCAGATAGGTTCAAAAACGCTGAATGCACATCGATTTCATTCTACGATGCTATACATTGCCTATGCCTTAGAAAAAATGGAGTATGATTGGCATTGTATTCCTTATGCCAAAGATTTTATTGAAGATTTTGCCCGGGAAAACGGGATAAGTTTCGCGTTCATGAATATATCAAAATTCTCGAACGAAAGCGGAGAATGGTGCGCAGACAAAAGATTGATACAGGAATTTATCGATTTAAGTCTTAAATCGAATGAAAATTTCTTTGGCAGTGAAATTGATCTTTTGCACCCGGATATCATAATTGGAATGAATTTTGGAGACTTGAAAAATTGCCTTGGAACTTTTTCTGAAATTCAAGGTTTTTATGGGGATAATTGGGACGTGAGCGTTTATCACTTAACGACACAATCAGGTAAAGAATATTTATATTTTGACACCTGGCATTTCTCTTCACCTCGCAAATCTCCGGAAAGAGATATTTTTAATCCATTAATGGATGCCTTAAGAGCTTATTCAATAATCTGAATTTCAAAATAACTCACCCACAATGATGAATGTGTGTTACATTAACTCTTTTATTCCTAAGCTTTTGAGGTAGTTGTAGGTGCCGTCGTAGAATTCGGGGAGACGGGTGGCGTCTTCGGGGAATCCTTCGCTATTGAGCTTGCTGTTTCCTTCGGGCACGCAAATCACGATGCCTTGCCGAGCGCGGGTGAGCAACACACGATAGGCATTGAGCATGTATTTGCGATTTTCGATATTATTCTCGGTATTCCAACGATTTTTGCCATTGAATTTATAGAATTGCCACTCTCCGCCTTCGTAGCGCATATCGGCATCCCATAGCACACAAGCATAGTCGAGCTCGAGCCCTTGTACTTGTATTTCGGTTGCCGCTTCCTCAAGATAGTTCGACGAGCGAACATCGGTTTTATCTTCCAAAAACCAATGCACGGCATTTTCATCGCCTTGCGCCAACACGTTGACTGCCTGTGGCTTAAAACGTGCTGCTACTTTGGTTACCAAAATACCGGTCTGCTGACTGCCGCGTGCCTTTGCTCGCAGCCAAGCTCGCGCCGTGGCAATGCTGCGGGTCAACACTACGGGATAGCCTTTTGCCGCCACATCTCGATATAGACTTGCGGCATCCGACTTGAACGACAGCAGTGAGTGGACGAACGATGAGAGGGTTTCGGCTCGGAATGAGCGTAGACTGACGGCGAGGTGCAAATCGTCGGAATAAGACACATTTGCATTGTCTTTCAGCAATGCGTTTACGCGTCCTTCGGCGTATTCGGGTTCGGTAAGTTTGTTGGATATGTAAATCTTCCAATGCGAATATTCTTCATTGAGAGCCTTAATCCACTCCGAAATTCCGGCTTCTCCGGTGTTTATTTCCTGACCGCCACCGACCAGGCACACTATCACTGCCCAATCTTTCCGTTGGTCGAGCGACCAAATAAGAAACGAGGCTTCTGAAACAGGGAAATTGGGCACTTTCAATTTGTTGCCATAAGTTCCACCGCGCTTGAGGTAGTTGGCAAGTCTCTTGTGTGTCCACGACCGTTGTGCTTCGTCGAAAATCGCAACATGCTCGACTTCTCCATAACCGGTTTCGTCAACATCGACTGCCTTTGTCGGGTCAATTTCGAGGCGACCGTTTTCAACGGGATTTTTTATCTTTGCCAACATATTGTCACGATAACGATGGATGATTTGAAGAAATTCACTAACCTCACGTCGCGAATCGGACATCTTCTTGGATTCGCCCCGCGCTTTGCATTTTTTGTAATTATCGACAGCTAATGCTGCGGTCAACACAGCCACGAGAGGTCCGTTGCCCGACAAATAGACAGCGCCGTTCTCCTTATCCAATTCGCCATCTTTGTACGACTGTTTGATAGCCACATCGAGCCCTACCAAAGTTTTTCCGGCGCCGGGCACGCCGGTTACAAAACAGATGCTTTTCTCGCGGTTGCGCTTACTGCGTTCAATCACGTCGAGAATGCAATTGATGGTGCGGTCGGTTGATACCTTGTCTGCCTCGTGGCGAGTAATATCTTCTACCGAATGGTTTTCGTAGAGCGTTCGCGCTGCTTCGACGATAGTCGGCGTTGGACAATACGGTCCGATAAGCCAATTTTCGCCCCACATCTCCGGGTCGTAGTCGGTAGAACCGACCTCGAGAACTTGCGCAATCACTTGTTGGAGCATATTCCGTCCGACAATTAACGGATTGAAAATCGCATCGTCGTAGACTGATGGTTGTACAACGACTGTGGAGTGCTTAAATTCGGTAGGCACCAAAATCGGTGCAATGGGTCGGTCGGCGCTATAGAGATGGAAGTTTTTCAAATCGAGCGCATAGTCGAGCACTTGCTCTACATCGGCTTGCAGGGCATCGCGCTGCCCCACTTTAAACTCCACGCAAAAGACAACACCTTTTATTAACAGCACTACATCGACACGCTTGCCGAGACGGGGTATGTCGTATTCGAAGAAGACGTAAGCATCTTCATCGCGCCAAGGGCACAGCACATTTTGCAGAATCTCTATCTCGCCCATCCATGCTTCATTGGTCGTGGTTTGGTCGATTCCGTGAAAACTACTTACAATATGCCCGAAAATCTCCGTTGCATTAGCATCGAGAAATTGCGAAAGCGGTGCCTTGTATAAGCATCTGGGATGTGTGTTGTTTTGCATAATCTTTAATTTTCCAAACACAAAGATATAAACTTTTTCACTAAAGGCCAAATGGATTCAAACAGTGCGGTTCATACGTATTTGTTTTTAGGTTGATAAAAAAGTGACGGGAGTTTTGTTTTTCCGCGCTATTTGCCGTAACTTCGCAGTCAGATAATCAAACAACAATTAGACACTATGATTACCTTCTTTCAAAAAGGAGATTATTCGGTCATAGCGGTTGAGTCAGATCATCGATTCAACGCGGACGAATGTCGAAAACTTCAATGGCTATTTAGCGATTCCCACCCCCTTGAGTCAGAAAGCGTTTCGGGCACTTTCGTAGGCCCACGCCGAGAAATGATTACTCCTTGGAGCACTAACGCGGTAGAAATTACCCAAAACATGGGTCTCACCGGCATCAGTCGCATCGAGGAGTTTTTTGTATCTAAAAGCGAGAATCCGTCGTACGACAAAATGCTTCAACGTGTTTACCACGGCTTGGACGGCAAGGTGTTTGACGTCAGTCGCCAACCTGACCCTATCGTGTATATCGACGATTTGGAGAAATATAACGAGCAGGAAGGTTTGGCGCTGAGTACTGACGAAATCGGCTATCTGCGCGGGCTTGCCGAGCGTCTCGGTCGTCCGCTGACCGACAGCGAAGTGTTTGGCTTCTCGCAAGTCAATTCGGAGCACTGCCGCCACAAGATTTTCAACGGCGTTTTCATCATCGACGGCGAAGAAAAGCCGAGTTCGCTTTTCAAACTCATCAAAAAGACTTCTACAGAAAATCCGAACGGACTCGTTTCGGCTTATAAAGATAATGTGGCGTTTGTCGACGGTCCGACCATCGAGCAATTTGCGCCGCGCAATCCACATCAACCGGATTTCTTCGAAATCAAAGATGTCGATACGGTTATCTCGTTGAAAGCCGAAACGCACAACTTCCCTACCACGGTTGAGCCGTTCAACGGTGCGGCTACGGGTACGGGCGGCGAGATTCGCGACCGTCTCGGCGGTGGTAAGGCGAGTCTGCCGATTGCCGGCACTGCCGTCTATATGACAGCCTATCCTCGTACGGAAGACGGACGCCAATGGGAGTCGTCGTCAATGCCCGAACGTCCGTGGCTCTATCAGACTCCGGAAGAAATTCTCATAAAAGCATCCAACGGTGCATCCGACTTCGGTAACAAATTCGGCCAGCCGTTGATTTGCGGCTCTGTTCTTACGTTTGAGCACGCCGAAAACGGCGAAAAGTTTGCCTACGACAAGGTGATTATGCTTGCCGGAGGTGTCGGCTTTGCCGCACGCCGCGATGCCATCAAGGGAGAACCTGTTGCCGGCGAAAGCGTTGTGCTTATGGGCGGCGACAACTATCGCATCGGCATGGGCGGCGGCGCTGTGTCGAGTGTCAACACCGGTCAATATAACAATGCTATCGAGCTCAACGCCGTGCAACGTGCCAATCCGGAAATGCAAAAGCGCGTGTCGAACGTCATTCGCGCGTTGGCTGAATCTGACCAAAACCCGATTGTGTCGATTCACGACCACGGCGCGGGAGGTCACCTCAATGCGCTGTCGGAGCTCGTCGAAAGCACCGGCGGTGTTATCAATATCGATGCCCTACCTGTCGGCGACCCGACACTGTCGTCGAAAGAAATCATCGGCAACGAGTCGCAAGAGCGTATGGGTATGGTTGTCGATGCAGCCGACATTGAGCGCGTCAAGACGATTGCCGAACGCGAGCGCGCTCCGTTCTACGTTGTCGGCGAAACGACAGGCGACCACAAATTCGTGTTCCGCCAAGCCGATGGTGTTAAGCCTATCGACCTGGCTATGAGCGACATGTTTGGCAGCTCGCCGACGACTTATATGGTCGACTCCACGAAGCCGAGAACGCTCAAGAATGCAAAATACTCGCAAAAACTCATCAACGAATATATCCAAAACGTGCTTCAACTTGAGGCTGTGGCTTGTAAAGATTGGTTGACGAACAAAGTTGACCGCTCCGTGACCGGCAAAATCGCTCGCCAGCAATGTCAAGGCGAGATACAACTGCCGCTGAGCGACTGCGGTGTTGTGTCGCTCGATTACACCGGTACGAAAGGTATCGCAACGTCAATCGGTCATGCGCCGCAAATCGCGCTTGCCGATGCGGCTCAAGGCTCGATAGCGGCAATTGCCGAAGCACTCACAAACATCGTCGGCGCACCGCTTGCGCAAGGGCTCAAGAGCATTTCGCTCAGCGCCAACTGGATGTGGCCGTGCCGCAACGAAGGCGAAGACGCTGCGCTCTATAAGGCGGTCGAGGCTTGCTCGCGCTTTGCCATAGAGTTGGGTATCAATATCCCGACCGGCAAAGACAGCCTTTCGATGACGCAAAAATATGGCAAAAAGAAGATTCTTGCTCCGGGCACGGTAATCATTTCGGCTGCCGGCGAGGTCAGCGACGTACGCAAAACGGTATCGCCGGTCGTTGTCAACAAGAAACGCACATACCTATATTATATCGACTTCTCCGGCTCGCCGTTGGCTCTCGGAGGCTCTGCCCTCGCCCAATCGCTTAACCGCATCGGCGACGACGTGCCGACAATCGCTTCGGCGGAATATTTCGCCAAGGCGTTCAACACCGTACAACGTCTCGTCGACGAGTCGTTGCTCTTGGCGGCTCACGACGTATCGGCAGGCGGTCTGATTACGACGCTTCTCGAAATGACGTTCGCCAACACTCGCGGCGGTTTGCAAATCGACTTGAACGAGTTCGACGAGGCTGACACCGTCAAACTGCTCTTCGCCGAAAACAATGCGTTGGTCGTTCAAACCGACAAACCGAAGGCTGTTGAGCGTATTTTGCAAGAAAACGGCGTGGGCTTTAAACGCATCGGCACGCCGACCGACGAGCGCGTCATCGTGGTAGACAACGGCGGTAAAGACTATCTGTTCGGCATCGATTATCTGCGCGACTTGTGGTTCAAATCGTCATATCTGCTCGACCGCAAGCAGAGCGGCAACAAGTGTGCAAAATTGCGCTATCTCAACTACAAAAAGCAACCGATACGCTACCGCATGCCGAAGGGCTTCGCCGGAACATTCGAATCGCTGGGCATCGACCCGCACCGCCGTACCCCGACAGGCATCAAGGCTGCTATCATCCGCGAAAAGGGCGTAAACGGCGACCGCGAAATGGCTTATTCGCTCTACCTCGCAGGCTTTGACGTAAAAGACGTGCACATGACCGACCTCACATCGGGTCGCGAAACGCTCGAAGACGTCAACATGATTGTGTTCTGCGGCGGATTCTCCAACTCCGACGTGCTCGGCTCTGCAAAAGGCTGGGCGGGCGGTTTCCTCTGGAACGAAAAGGCAAAACGTGCTCTCGACAATTTCTACCGACGCGACGACACGCTGAGTCTCGGCATTTGCAACGGTTGCCAACTCATGATTGAACTTAATCTTATCAATCCCGAGCACAGTCGACGCGCTACGATGGAGCACAACGACTCGCACAAATTCGAATCGCAATTTGTCGGGCTGACCATTCCGGAAAACAATTCGGTAATGTTTAAGTCGCTGTCGGGCTCAAAACTCGGCATCTGGGTAGCCCACGGCGAAGGCAAATTCAATCTGCCGGAAGGCGTCGACAACTACAACGTGGTGGCAAAATACGGCTACGCCGCCTACCCTGCCAACCCGAACGGTTCGCCGAAGGCTGTAGCCGGCATCGCATCGGCTGACGGTCGCCATCTGGCAATGATGCCGCACCTCGAACGTGCCATCTTCCCGTGGCAATGCGGATTCTATCCCGAGAATCGCCGCAACGACGAGATTACTCCTTGGGTAGAAGCTTTTGTCAATGCTCGCAAGTGGATTGAAGAGAAAACGAAGTAACTTCAAACTTATTACAAAAATAAAAGAGGCGCTTAACCATCCCGGTCGGCGCCTCTTTTGTTTAGTCTAATTCTCTACAAAAATGTTGTCATTTTTAACTATTTTCTTGCATTACCTATTCTGTTTTTTTATTTAATTCATTTTGTTTTACCGATTCGGCATGCGGTGACACATCCGATTTTTTGTCGTTGGAAAATTCAAATTTAGTTCCGTCAGTGCTTTCAGCAACGTCGATATCAATCGTTTTGCCGGTAGTATTAGTATACGACCAGCTCCAACCGGTTTCTTCAACGGTCCAAGGACCGGGTGTCAAAGCAATCTTATTTGAGGTTTCGTCGCTGCCGTTGCCGGTTAATACAGTCGTCAGATATGGCTTTTCGCTTGTAAAAGAGCCGCCGTAGATTTTGAAGATGGCGCTTTCGCCCAAGTTCAAGCCGTTTTTCTGCAGCTTAGCATAGTAGATTGGGAAACCTGCCGACAGCGCCAAATATGTGCCTGAATTCGATGTGCGCTGTTCAGCTGACAACATAGTATTTTCGATACCCTCCTCGCGATTCTCACGCTTGATGCGATATCGTCCCGTCGTGCCCTTTTTGAATCCCAAATCATAGCCGAGGTCGCCGGGGTTATAATCTTCAATCCACCCCATTGCGCTTTGCGATACGGGATAGGGGTACGTGCCTGTATATGTGCCGAGATTCGCTGTTGCCAAATCGGGCAAAGCAACTTGCGCAGACCCTACGCCGTCGCATACGATATCGTCGCCGCCATTGGTTGCCGTATTGCCGTAGATGGCGCATAAAGCACCCGAAGCCGGCTCGATATTGAAGATTGCTCCTGTGCTTACAAAAATGCCGCCTCCAAAGCCTTTTGCGCTGTTATCCCACATGCCGCCTTTAGCAGAAACTTCGTTAACCGCATCGGCTGTTGCGCTATTGTTATATATTGTGCCGGAATTGAACGTACCCTTTGCTTGGCAGATGCCGATTGCGCCGCCATAGGTGGCTTTATTGTCTGTCATTGTGACGTTATCCATTGTCAAAATAGCGTCATCATAAACTACTGTCCCTTTCTTGCCATAGTCGTTACCATCGGCGAGGATAGCTCCTCCGCGTGCGGCTTGATTATTCGTAATTGTCGACGATTTAAGCGTCACTTCGATAACCTTTGCTTTTTCAATAGATATTGCCTTACTATCTTCATTCACACTACGAATCATAATAGCACCGCCATCGCCGGATATCGCTTGATTAGCCGCCATCGAGAGACCTTCGAGCGTTGCCGTAGTATTTGCCACAGCATGGTCCACTTCAACTTCAGTGAATTTATATTTTTCATCCGATAAATAATATCGCTGGTTGACAATAGCAATTGCACCACCTCCACCTCCGGTAGCCGAGCCTTCGGTCGCTTTAACCTCATTGTTGTTAAACGTGACGCCATTAACCGTCAAAGTACCTCCATTGCCGAAATAGAGTCCGGCGCCATAGCCTTCATAACCCGGCTTTTCGTCATCATGGAAAGAACCTATTAGTTTATTTTTATAGAATTGACCACCTGTAATTGTTGCAGTACTATTATTTGTGATATAAAGGCCTGCACCTCTATAACTACCATTGTTTTGGTTATAATTTGAATTTACAGAATTCAGTATCACATGGTTCGCATAAACGCCACCGCCATATTTAAAACCATTATTGCCAGTGAAAGAGCAACCATTCAGATTTACCGACTTACAATCTTGAGTCCAAAGTCCGTTTCCATAATTTGTAGGTCCGTTTCCCGAAAACGATATATTCTCCAAAGTAACGGCGTCAGAGTTCCAAGCGGCGATTGCTCCACCATAAACAGCCTCATTTGCCGATTTGAAAGTCATTTGACTGTTGCGGAGTTCTATGCGACCCTCATTAGGCACAGCGAAACCATCAGTATCGTAAGTACCATTATTCTGCTGACAAATAGCGCCACCATAGCCTTCGCAACGGTTCTTTTCAAACGTAAAGACTCCCGACTTTGAGGCATCGTTCAAAATATTTGTTCGCCAAACGTACAAACCGCCGCCATTCGATACGCTGTTGTTTTTGTACGCCACATTATTTGCAACCGTTCCGGAATTTAGATAGACATTGCAAGTATAATTCTTATCAGTATTTTCGTGGGTAAAATAGATACCACCACCCTCGGCAACACCATTGTTATCGTGAATATTTGCACCGTTAACAATAAGGTTTATCGTCGAACCGGAGGCTAAATCGCAGTCCCAAGTAATTCGGACCGCTACACCACCGCCTTTGCAATCCACGCCTGTGTCATTATTATATCCATCATTATTATAGCCGACCTCAACAGACGCAGGAAGAGTGTAATTGTATGGACCGGATATGCTACCCAGATTCATCGGCTTAATGTACAAACCGCCACCGTAGCCTAAACATTTGTTATTATTAATTTTTATAGTTCCTGCAGCAAAGTCGCACAGCGTTTCGACATACAAAGCACCGGCATCTGCTCCACTAACATTATAGGAGAATTCACAACCATCCTGGATGAACAACTTAACCCATGTATAGCCTAACGCAGTCCATTTGATGCACGAACAAGATTTTGGAGTCCAATTATTATGCATCTTAGTATTAGTCATATACACTTGCCCTTTCCAAGCGTTATCTGTATAGATTGCTCCTCCTAATGTATAGCCTGCCGAAGTATATCCTGATGTATGACAATATCGGAATTCGCTATTGGATATCACAACCTGATTTCTATTCTGTGGACTTGCATTTGAAGAAGCAGTCATATCGCCGGTCATATAAATAGCACTTCCACATGGATTTGTGAGAAATTGGAAGATACAATGGTCGATAGTTGTATCGCCCATAAATTTGTCATCGTCAGATGATGACCAATTACAGCCAAGTTTTACGGCTGCCGAAGTAAAATATTTTCCGTAGAAATTTTGTATAGTAACATATTTTAGAGATAAAATACCTTGACTGCCTATTAATTCCCAATCAAGTTGAAATCCATTACTACTTGAAAATACAGAATTCGAAGCAATGTTAACATTCTCACTACTATAATTATTTACGTTACCGGAATTTATTGATATATCACTATTATCTCTATAATCTTTGGCGGCAAGAGTTAAGTTTGCACCTCCATCTATAATGATTCTATTTTTGTCATCTGTTCCTTCAATTATCAACGTTCCTCTATCTTTAAACAGAGTGCTGAACGCAGTTTTTCCTTTAATAGTTTTCGTCGAACCTGAGGTATTTTTAATAATTACAGTAACATGTCTATCAATGGTAATAGTACCAGCAAGCGTTACATCTCCGGTCAAATTAATATTGTACACGTTATTTCCTCCATCAATATAATCAAAGGATCTTGCAGCAACTTCACCGTTCCAATCTTCGGCATTGGATACAAAAGCCACGTTTACGAATAATAGTGCAGATACAATAGTACCTACTGCTTTGGTCAAACAATTCATAATAAGCAAACTAACAGTCTATTCTAATTTTATACAATAAAAGCAAATAATTAAGTATCCAAATTTAGCAATAATGAGTAATTTAGAAAAGCGATAAAAGCAAATTAACCAATTTTAACCCATTTAGACCAAAATAATAAAAAAGTAGCCACAGCGCATCTGCGACACGCTGTGGCTGCTATTTGCTATGATAAAAGTATCTTATGCTTTGTACATCTTCATCTTGTCGAGATTCGACTCGCTGATAAATTTGAAGTTTTTAGCAACTTCAGCCTCTGCATAGTTGAGGTAAACATTAGCCGAACGAGTGAACGAATCGTTGCGAGTAGCGTCGCCGAGCAAGAGGTAGCCCATAATGATATGACCTGCCATTTCGACGAGACGACGTGCGTGGAAGTCTTTGTACTCGGTATCGTTAACCTCGCCAACGAGTGCGATTGCTTGCTTGTAGAGTTCGGTCATTGCAGCAAGTTTGTCTTTGAGACCTGCAAGTCCGTCTGCATAAGTTTCTGCGGCATATTCTTCAATCTTAGCGAGATAAGTCCCCTTAACGACGTGGTTGATAGCGGCAACCACTTGGAGTTGAGTAGTACCCTCGTAGATAGAAGTGATACGAGCGTCGCGATAGATGCGTTCGCAAGCGTAATCTTTCATAAAGCCGGAACCGCCGTGAACTTGTACGCAGTCGTAAGCATTTTGGTTACAGAATTCGCTGCCCATACCCTTAGCCACCGGAGTGAATGCGTCGGCATAGCCTTTGTATTTCTTCATTTCGGCGCGCTCTTCGGGAGTGAGGCTGCGTTCTTTTGCGATGTCTTCGTAAGTCTTATACATGTCGACGAAACGAGTTGTTTCGTAGAGGATGCTACGAGAAGCGTCGAGTTTAGCCTTCATGATGGCAATCATCTCAGCCACAGCGGGGAATTCGATAATTGCTTTGCCAAACTGTTTGCGGTCGTTTGCATAGGCAAGCGCTTCACGGTAGGCAGCTTCGCTGACGCCGACCGACTGAGCGGCGATGCCGAGACGAGCACCGTTCATAAGCGCCATCACATATTTAATAAGACCCATCTTGCGCGAGCCGCAGAGTTCGGCTTTAGCGTTTTTGAACACGAGTTCGCAAGTCGGCGAGCCTTTGATACCCATCTTGTTTTCGATGCGGCGAACAGTTACGCCACCGTCGTTGCGGTCGTAGATAAACATCGAAAGACCGCGGCCGTCGTGCGTACCTTCTTCAGAACGAGCGAGGACGAGAGCAATGTGGCCGTCGCCGTTGGTGATGAAGCGCTTAACACCGTTGAGACGCCAAGTGCCGTCGGCTTCGTTGTAGGTAGCCTTGAGCATTACGGCTTGGAGGTCGCTACCGGCATCGGGCTCGGTAAGGTCCATAGCCATAGTTTCGCCGGCACAAACGCGCGGCAGATAGCGTTGCTTTTGGTCTTCGTCGGCGAATTCGTAGATTGTTTCGGCGCAGTCTTGCAAGCCCCAGATGTTTACGAAACCGGCATCAGCGCGGCTTACCATATCGGCAGCCATAATGTAGGGAACCGACGAGAAGTTCAAGCCGTTGTAGCGACGCGGAAGAGAGATGCCCATCAAACCGGCTTTAACCAAAGCGTCGAGGTTTACTTGAGTGCCTTGAGCGTAAACGACGTGACCGTCGACAACGTGCGGACCTTCGTGGTCGACGCTTTCAGCGTTGGGCGCAACAATTTCGCCGGAGATTTCGCCTGCAATTTCGAGCACCTTTTCGTACGAGTCCATAGCATCCTCGAAGTTGAGCGGTGCATAGTCGTACTTTTCAGCGTCGGTATAATTTCTTTCTTTGAGTTCTACAATCTTACGCATCAACGGATGGGTAAGATGATGTCTCAAATCGGGGTTATCGTTATAAAAATTAGCCATTGTTGTTCGATTTACTTAGAGTTCTTTTTATAATACTTGATAAGCGCAGGAATCACCTCTTCAAGATTTCCGGTAATAACGTAATCGGCAATTGCATTGATCGGTGCATCCGGGTCGTTGTTGATAGAAATGATGATAGCACTGTCTTGCATACCGGCAATGTGCTGGATTTGACCGGAGATACCGCAAGCGATGTAGAGTTTGGGGTGAACGGTGACGCCGGTTTGACCGATTTGACGTTCGTGTTCAGTAAATCCGGCATCGACAGCGGCACGCGAAGCACCTACTTCAGCGCCGAGAACGTCTGCCAATTGATAGAGCAAATCGAAGTTCTCCTTGCTACCAACGCCGTAACCGCCGGCAACGATGATAGGAGCGTTTTTGATGTTGATTTTCGACTTTGCGATGTGGCGGTCGATAATAGTTACCACGTAATCGCTTTCAGGGATGTATTTCTTAGCGTCGAGGTCGACCACTTCGCCTTTATAGGCTGCGTCGAACACCTCTTTCTTCATCACACCTTCGCGGACGGTAGCCATCTGCGGACGGCATTCCGGGTTGACGATTGTTGCAACGATGTTGCCGCCAAAAGCGGGACGAATCTGATACAACAAGTTTTTGTAGTCAATCTTTGTTTTGGGGTCGGTGTGGTCGCCGATTTCGAGCGACGTACAGTCGGCGGTCAAACCGCTGTGGAGGCACGAAGAAACGCGGGGACCGAGGTCGCGACCGATGCAAGTTGCGCCCATAAGGCAAATTTGCGGTTTGATTTCCTTGAAGAGGTTAATCAAAGCCGAAGCATGAGGAAGCGATGTGTAAGGATAGAGACGCGGGTCTTGCATCTTATAGACAACGTCGACGCCGTAAGGGAAGATTTGGCTTTCGATGCCGTCGAGTTTATCGCCCACAACGAGCGCTTCGAGGCGCACGCCGAGTTGAGTAGCCAATTGGCGACCTTTGGTAAGGAGTTCGAGGCTGACATCGGCGATGTTGCCTTCGTCGAACTCGCAATATACTATGAGATTATTATTATCTGCCATAATTTTCGATTTTTAAAGATACTAACCAATTGTGTGGTTTTCGATTAATTCTTTGATGAGGTCTTCGAGAGCGGCTTGGTCGTTACCTTCAAGACGCTTGCTTTCTTTGGCTTGGAAAACCACATTTACGATACCTTTCACCTTCGTGGGCGAGCCTTTGAGACCGATTTGTTCGGGGTCGGCATTGACAAACTCAGCGCTCCACTCTTTGAGTTGGAGATACGGGCGAGCCTCAACGAGGGCAGCCATTTCGGGAGCGAGTTGAGCTTGTTCGCTGGGCGTTACGGCATATTTGTATTTTTGGATTCTGCGCGCATTGCGAGGACGGCAATCGGCAGCCGAACCGTTGACGGTGATTACCAACGGAAGCGGACATTCGAGGGTTTCGACGCCCGATTCGAGACGACGTGTAACGGTAGCTTTGCCGTTTTCGACCTTTTCGATTTTCTCAGCGTAAGTGATTTGCGGAAGGTTGAGCTTTTCAGCTACTTGCGGAGCCACTTGAGCGGTGTCGCCGTCGATGGCTTGACGACCGGCAATAATCAAGTCGTAGTTGCCGATTTTGCGAATAGCAGCCGAAAGAGCGTAAGAGGTAGCCAACGTGTCGGCGCCGGCGAATGCTCTGTCGGTCAATACAATACCTGTGTCGGCACCACGGTAGACAGCCTCACGGATGATTTCGGCTGCACGAGGAGGACCCATGGTAAGGATTGTGATTGTTGTGTCCGGATGGGTTTCTTTGATTTGTAGGGCTTGTTCCAATGCGTTCAAATCTTCAGGGTTGAAGATAGCGGGAAGTGCGGCACGATTGATGGTGCCGTCTTCTTTCATTGCATCTTTTCCTACATTACGAGTGTCCGGCACTTGTTTTGCCAGGACAATAATGTTAAGACTCATATTGTTAATGTATTATTTAGTAATTCATTAAAAAAACAAGGCAAAGTTAGCAAAAATTTATTCAAGTTGAAAGCGAAAACGCAAACTTGTAAAAAAATCTGTATCTAAAGGACAGAAAAACGAACTTTTCTAACCGAGATGATTAAAACCACAAAAAGCGGACACAGTCGTTGTGTCCGCTTCGTGTGATGTAAATACTTTATTTATTTCTCGAAATGTCGGCAGCAGTTTTAGCTTCCCAGCCAAGAGCGCTGGCACCAAGAACTGCGGCGTCGCTTTCTTTAAGTTCGGAGATGAGCAACTTAACTTTGCCACGGAACACAGCCATAGTGTTTTTGTCCATAGCCTCCTTAACGGGCTTCATAAGCAAGTCGCCCGACTTGGTCAAACCGCCGAAGAGGATAATAGCTTCCGGGCTCGAGAACGAGATAAAGTCAGCCAACGCTTCGCCGAGGATTTCGCCTGTAAATTCGAAAACGTCTTTAGCCAACTTATCGCCTGCTACGGCAGCGTCGAACACGTCTTTCGAGGTAATCGAGTCGATATCGATGTTGCGGAGCAACGATTGTTCGCCTGTGCGAGCGTCGAGGAATTCGCGAGCCGTACGAGCCACGCCTGTAGCCGAAGCGTAAGCCTCCAAGCAACCGGTGCGACCGCAGCCGCAAAGACGACCGTTGTGACGTTTCATAATCACGTGACCGAGTTCGCCGGCAAAACCGTCGTGGCCATAGACCATCTGACCGTTAACGACGATACCGCTACCAACGCCTGTACCGAGCGTAATCATGATGAAGTCTTTCATACCGCGAGCAGCGCCGTAAGTCATTTCGCCAATGGCTGCAGCGTTTGCATCGTTGGTGATTGCTACCGGCAAACCGAATTTTTCAGACACAAGGTCAGCCAAAGGTATTGGAGTCGGCCACGGCAAATTGACGCCGTCGCTAATCATACCTGTGAAATAGTTCGCATTAGGCGCACCGATACCGATACCGGCGATTTTCCCATCCGCCTCGTTTGCGTCGATTAGTTTTGTAAGCTCAACATGCAACTCGCTAATATAATCGTTGATGTCAGCATGTTTACGGGTTTTGATTGAACTGCTCGCCAAAACTGTTCCGCGAGCATCTACGATACCAAAGACGGTATTTGTACCGCCGATATCTATACCAACAACATAAGGTTTGCTCATAATAAAAATTTTAAGATAGATTTTTCACAAAGATATAACGAAAGTTTAAAACATAAAAGATTTTTACCTTTTTTTTGTCTTAGGCTGCAAACAATGTCGCATTTATCGTTCTTTTAAGAGCCGTTAAACAAAATTTACGAACGCTCGAAAGGCAAAGAAATCCGCGACAACACGTCGCGGATTTCTCTATAAGTCGATTATCGGTATAAAAATAAAATGTAACCGTCTATATCTGTTTGACGAACCTGCATTTACTAATCTAATCTATTCAATTAAGTGTAACATATACACATCTATTCAAGGTTCGTATAAGCTACCGATATCGACAAAATCCAAAATTTTACCGAATCTCTTAATAAGAGATTTTACATTTTTTGCAAAGTTATAATTATTAGATGATTTTACAAAGAAATTTACGGTTAAATTTTAGTGCACAATTTGTTGGCTATGCACAACTAACTGAATGCAAGATATATAGACGGCATAAATCTCTTATTAAGAGATTGATTATTTTTAAATATTTAACAGATTTAATATTTTTTCATTGGCGGTATCGATTATCTCATTATCCAACTGAGCGAGATAGATTTGGGTAGTGTTTTGAGAGCGGTGCCCCATTCCGTCGCTGATAACCGCCAAAGGTACGTTGTTGGCTTTTGCCAAACTCGCCCAAGTATGTCGCGCCACATACATTGTCAGATTGACCGCCAATCCCATTTGCGCTGCGATGCGTTTCAGATGCTTGTTTATTAAAGAATAGGTGCGCGCAATTGACTTGCGAACATTAGTCAAATCGCCAATTATCGGAAACAAATACCCGCCGACGGCTTTATCGCTATACCTCTGAATTATATTCCGAATACAAGGCTCAAGTTTCACCGCCAAAGTTTGGCGAGTTTTTCGTCGCTGATATTCAATATAGTTGCCGACGATATTCGCTTGCGACAAATAAGCGATGTCAACAAACGACATCCCTCGAGTGTAGAAACTAAACATAAACATGTCGCGAGCAAAGCCGGCAACGGCATCTTGCGACAAATCAATTGACGAAATGCGGCGAACATCATCAAGCGAAATTGCGCGTTTTTCGGTTTTTGCCACACCTGTATAAACCGTTTTGAAAGGCTTGCAATCGTCGACCAATCCGCTATCGACGGCGCGATTATAGACGGCTCGCAGTATCCGCATATAAAATGACGTAGTGTTCCGACTCAGACCGCAATGAAGCAAATAGATTTCGTAGCGTTCCATCATCGATTTATTGATGCCACACAACGGCAAAGTCGCATCTCGACAAAAGCGACTAAAACTGTTGAGCGCAGATGCGTAGGTTTCCGCCGTGCGATTGTGTCCCTCTTTTATCAACTGCTCAATGACGTCTTGCATAAACGCTCGGAGCGTAACGTCGCTGCATTGTTGAGGTCCCGGCGGCACGGATTCAATCGTTTGCAGCAGATAGTCCAAGAGCCGACGAATCTCATTTGTACCGATGTTGAACGTCGACGATAGTTCTTCGGCTGTCGCAAGCACCTTCCCTCGAGGAACAACCACCGGGTTGTCGCATTCGATAGTAATAATTACCCGTTTCATAATCATTAATAATTATTTTATGATAAAACGAAAATTTCACCTGCTACAATCGCCGAATATTTGCTTTTTTGCAAACTATCGTCTACTTTTGTAGGTAAACTATTGGGAATATGGATAAATCGTTTGTTTTGTCAATATTAATTTCATTTGCGATAATTGCAATTATTTGTGGTATCAGCTATCTCAAGTTTTACATCACCACGACCGGTTGGTATCAGCGTCGACAAGAGCGCAAATTCATCAAGCGGTACAACAAAACGATGGAGCGTTTTTCAAAGAGCTTCGAGCGAGACTATCGCCGCGGCAAGGTTAAAATTCCCGAAGGAATGACGGTTGAAGAGTACTACATGAAGTCGGAAGAAGCGTATGCCCAACATCTGTTACAATGCAATAGCTATAAAAATATGTATCCAAAGACGCCCGTTCAGAATACAGGATACCCCTACACCAAGCCGATAGGATACAGCCCCGAGAACATCGACGACGAAATCGACGAAGACTACCTTTTCCTCGACGACGATTTTCGTCCGTAGACTTTTTGTTTTTGCTACGGATTTGCATTATCTTTGCAAAAAATTATCATTAAACGCTAATAGACAACAATTCATACAATTATGTTATCAAAATTACCAATTTTATTACGAAAATCAAC
>JBJEDO010000073.1:0-18111 GCA_051872155.1 Candidatus Limisoma sp. | reverse complement strand
AAGCCGGCATCGTTTCCCAACCTTCCCATTGCTGCCGCTTTGTTGTATATCGTTTATTTGGTAACCGGGCGCAGAACCAACCACGCCCGGCTGATTTTTCAGACCTTTTGACCTGTATGATGACTAAATGTTTTCTACAATATCAGTAACTTTTGCAAAGTCGTCAACAGTTACTTCCAATTTGATAGGAATAAGAACTTTATCACCTGTACCCGGGTCGTAACCACCGTGACCGGTCTGAGAGAAGTTGATGCGATAAATGTATTTCTTACCTTGTTCCCAAGCGAAGTCTACCGGAACAACGAGGTCCACAGCACCTGAGTTTTCTTCTGTAGGAGCAGAACCCCAAAGGTAGATGTCGTCACCCGTTACAGAATCGCCCGAAATATTGCGGATTCTGCACTTAATTGCGATACATGCACCGCCTGCGGTTTCCAATTTACCAGATGCCGGAACATATGCAGCAAGTTTTTGGTCGGTGTTGCTGGTGTTCTTTCCGTGAGGAAGTACGAGGAGAGATTCGCCGTAGTTAGATTCTGAATATGTATAATCTGTTCCAGCCTCGTTCAGTACTACTTGGTCTGTAAGGTTAGTCCAAGAAGTTTTACCGGGAGTGAGGTAAGTAAGCTTGCTATCCGATGTCAAGCAACTTGCAGTATATGAACGATTAGCTTGCGATGCAGTATTATAAGTCAATTTCCAAGTGCCGAGACCTGTATCTTTAGCAGTACCGCCTTGAGTGTGGTCTTGTAAGTTGCCGTCAGTAGTATTCGTTCCTGTCGGAAGTGTGAATTTACCTGAAGTAGCTGCATTCATAAGAGCGATTTCTTCGATTTCTACGTAAATCTTAGTGTTTTCGCACTTAGCGTAGAATACGATTTGTGACAAAGCATGACGGAAGTTAATAGTAGCAGTTGTACCAAAAGCTGGCTTAGTCTTAACTTGAGTATAAGCATAAAGCAAGTCGTGTTGGTCAGCTGCTTTTTGTTTCGGAGTCATAGTGATAGTAGGAGCACCATCGTTAAATTTGAATTCATCAATAAAAGACGAACCTATAGTGTAAGTATTATCTGCGTTTTTGGTCTCTGCTTTTACCTTGTAAGCCCAGACATTGAGAGGATTTGATTCAGAAATTGCCGGCCAGAAACGGTAGTTGCCATCGTTTTGGATATACTCACCATCGGCATTTTGCGAATACATTTCGCCATCGAAGTAAGTAGTGGCTGAAGTAGCACCTTCGTTTTTATACGTAGCAGACACTTCGAAGAAGTGAGGAAGATTATTGTTGCACCAATAATCTGCCGTGCGGGTGGCGTTGTTTGTTGTCACCGAGAACGCAATAGCATCGCCGTTTGAAGCACTTTCGCTTACGAGTTCGTCGTTCGAACAGCTTGAAAACAACGCCATTACAGAAACAGTTAAGAATAAATGTTTTAACTTCATGTTGTTGAAAAATTTTAGGTTAATAATATTTGTTTTTAATGTGTTTTCGTAAGTGTTTAATGATGTTCACAAAGTTAAAACTTAACAAAACATGCTGCATCGAAATGGCGCATCGCTGTAGTTGACGAAAGTGTGGAAAAATAGTTGACAGTGGGACTGCTTCGTAGCGTTTATCGGTGATTGTTTATCGTTTATCGAGGTAACTTGTGTCTATCCGTTATGGTAATGATTGCAAAGTATCCAACTTAGCTTTGCCAATGAGCAAAATCTATGCAATTTAGCTCATTGGGGTGATTGTCAGGCTTATCCCGCACCTAGCCGCAAGCGGCAAGGCGGGGTTAACCGAGTACCGCAAGCTCTTCGAGCTAGCATCTTGACGAAAACCCGATTTTCTTCGCATGCCTACCCGGTCGCACCGAGGCGCGAGGAACCGCCTGCGGCGGTGGTTAGAGGTTATGGGTTAGTGGTTAGAGAACCTCAATGGGACGAGTTAAGAGGAACGAGGGACGTGAGGTCGGCGATAAAACACAACAAGGCGCGGACCGGGTGGTCTGCGCCTTGTGGGATTATAGGGGCTTATGTGCCTCAGAATTTTATAATTTGAAGCTTGTCAACGCGTTGACGCCTTTGATGCCGAGTACGGTAGCGGAGATTGTGCCTTGTACGGCGACTTCTTTACCGAGGTTTGCGGGGTTGTCTTTGAGGTTGATAGCTGTACGGATTTCGCCTGTGGGAAGTGCAACGGCGATGCAGTTAGCCACGTCTTTCTCCGAAGCGCTTTCTGCAAGGAGTACGTTGGTAGCGTAAGCACCTTCTGCAGTGAACTTAGCAGTAGTAGCTGCGCTTGAGCCGCTGTAGCCAACGATGTAGCCTTTCACCCAAACGCCTGTTCCGGTAGCACCGGAGAGGAGGTCGCTTACGAGGTACGGTTTAGCCTCCGAGCCGTCGTTGCTCGACGAAGGACCTGCGCCTTTCTTGCCGACGAGTACGTTGTCGATACACCAAGTAGCGTAGTTAGCGTCGCTTGTTGCTTGGTAGCGCCAGCCGATGAAGATTTTCTTGCCAGCCCAAGCGCTGAGGTCGATGTTGCCCGACGATACCCAGTCGCTGTAGCCCGACGACGGAGCGGTAGCGTAAGTAGCGTCGAGTTTAGTGATGTTAGCGGTAGCGGGGTCGTTGCTGTCGAGAACGTAAACTTCCAAAGAAGAAGTCGTTGAGCCGTAGCCGTTTACTTGAGTTTGGAAGCTGAGGACTTTTTCGGCGAGTTTGTTGACGTTGATGCACGGAGTAATCAACCAAGAGTCGAATGGAGCAGTACCTTGGTAACCGGAAACAGTAGCGTAAGTGTCGCTGTTGAATTCGCGGAGATACCAGTCTTTGTTACCCTTAACGGAAACGTACGACCAGCCTGCGTTGGCAACGAGGTTGTCGATTTTAGCGCTGTAGCTGTTGAAGTTTTCGTCGATTTCGCCAACGGTAACCACTGCGTTGAATACGAATTCAGCGAGGGTACCTTGGTTTTCGGTCAAGCCGTTCATGCCGTAGAGCGTACCGACCGTACCTTTGAGGAGGATTTCCTGACCGAGGTTGTCGGGGCTGTCGGCGAGGTTAGCGCGGTTGCGGAGTTCGGAGCCTTGCGGGAGGTCGATAGCGATGCACTTGTTGAAGTCTTTTTCTGTGGGGCTATCGGCGATAACGAGAGTGTTTGGCAAAGTGAATGGAGCAGCCCATTCGATGTCGTCAGCCTTCGAAACAGAAGAAACGCCGGGAGCGACAGCACCAACGATGTAGCCTTTCACCCAACCGTTTTTGCCCTTGTTAGCGGTAGCGCTTGCTACGGTGTAAGGACGCATCTTCGAGCCTTCGAGGGGTTCGCCGAAGATGCAGTCTTCGTAAGAGCGGAGAGTGAGTTGCCAAGTACCGTTGAAGTAGCCGAGGATACCAACGACAGCGCCTTCGCCTTCGGGAAGCATTTTGCCGTAGAAGTTAGCATAACCGCTTGTGCGAACAGCCAAAGTGGCGGTACCGTCGGTGATGTTTTGCGAAGTGGTAGTTTGGTATGTAGCGAAAGTAGCTTTACCGCCGTTTTCGAACGAAACGCCGTCGAAGCGCACGAGTTGGCTTTGCATTTTGATGATGCCTTCTTTAGTGGTCGGGAGGGCGCTGATAGTAGTGGAGATGGTGTCCATCTTAGCGGGCTCGGGAAGGCCGTTGAGTTGTGCGTGAGCTTGGAAGTGCTCGAGCGGCATGAAAGTGGTTTGCCAGCCGTAAGTATCGCTGTAGTCGGGCCAACCGAATTGTTGCAAGCCGGCATATTTGCCGAGATACATGTCGGTAACGTCGATAACCACTTCCTGACCCATGCGGTAGTCGGTGTAGAGGCTGTTTTGGTTGATAGAGAAGGTCACGGCAGCGGTTTCGTCTTGAACGACGAGGTTTTTGTAGATGTTGCCGGCAGCGTCGGAGCTGATGACGCGACCTTTGATGATGATGTGCTCGCCTTCGTCGGTAAGACCGATAGTGTCGACACCGTTGGTTTCGTCGAACCAGTATTTAGCCTTCAAGTCGTAGATTGAAGTGTTAGCCTCGATAGTAGCAACGGGGCCGGTCAAAGGCGGTGTGTCCCAATCGTCATCACAACTTGTAATGCCGAGAGCGGCAAAGAGCATCGCCGTTAGATATAATTTTACGTGTTTCATATCTTAGTTTTGTTTAATTTGTTCGTAAATGTTTATTAGAATTTGATACCTACATTGGCAAATACTCTGATGCCTTGAGTGTAGTAATATTTGTTAGCGTATTTGTTAACATCGTAGTCGGTGTAGTCGAAACGGTTCTGTTGATAGCCACCGGTTTGGATGTTTTTCTTGTTAAGGATGTTGTTGACGCTTACGTTGAAGTTGAGCGACATTTTGCGGTTTACGTAGATGAGTTTACCGATGCTTGCGTTGAGCGTGAAAGCGTCGCGAAGCTTGTCTTGGTAAGTGATTTCTTTAACCTTATCGATATACTGTTCTTTTGTGTCGCAACCGAGCATACCTTCCATAAACATGTGGCGGAGGGGAGTAACTTGGATGTAGCTGTCGCCGGTCCACGAGCCGTTGAGTTCGAGGAACCACATGTGAGGAGCGTTATAGTTCACCGAGAGGCTACCCACAGTCTGCGGGCCGTTGGGCACGTAGTAGTTTTTGAGGTAAACGACGTCGGTGCGGTCTTCGATAGCGCCGTTTTCCGCACTACGGAAGGCTGTCGGGCGGTTCTTGTATTGATATTTCGAGATAGAACCGGCAGCAGTGATAGTGAGGTCGGAGGTTACTTTGTAAGCCAAGCCGAGTTCAACGCCCTTGTGGGTTTTGTTGATGTCGGTAAGCGCATAGTTGACGAAAGTAGAGAGGCCGTCGTCGTAGAACGAAGAGCGCTCAACAGCGTCGTAGAAGTTAGTCCAGTAACCGGAGATAGAGCCGTGGAACTTACGATAGTTGAACGTATAAGTAAGGTCGGCGGCGAGGTCGCGTTCGCTCTTGCAGTCGATAGCGGTATCTTTGATACGCGGCGAGATGTATACGTTGTTAGCATACGGAGCGCGCGTGCCGTAAGATACGTTAAGAGTGATGAAGTTTTTGCCGTTTGGCTTGTAAGTACCGCCGAATTTGACCATACCGTTGTCGAACGAGTGACGTTCGCCCTTGCCGTAAGAGTTTTCGGGGGCACGACCGTTGCGCATCTTACCGTCGCGTTGGAATTGAGTGTAGGTCAACTTCAAGCCGTAGTTGAAGTCCCAGTGAGCGAGGTTGACGATGTTTTGCAACCAAGCCTCGGCGATGAATGAGTTGATGTTGTAGTCGTAGCCGAAACGGTCGCCCTCGTGGATT
This sequence comes from Candidatus Limisoma sp., assembly GCA_051872155.1. GTDB lineage: Bacteria > Bacteroidota > Bacteroidia > Bacteroidales > Muribaculaceae > Limisoma. The sequence continues at coordinate 12,796 of JBJEDO010000073.1, read as the reverse complement.
TTACGGTCGGGGTTGTTAAGGTCGTTTTGGAGCATGTCGGGGTCGTCGGGGAAGTCGCGTTCCGAATATTGGTCGGTGTCCATCCAGTAGCAACCGCCGAGGAGGTCGCGCATAGTCTTGTAGTAAGAAGCCTGCGACCAGTTAACGCCGACACCGGCTTGGAGAGTCATGTGGTCGTTAAGACGATGGTTGAGCGTCGAATTGATGATGAAGTTCTTCATATCGCTGTGACGGTCTTCGAGGATGTAGCTCGAGCCGCGATATTCGGTGCCCATTTGTTCGCTTTCGAGCAAAGCGAGCGAGTTGACGTTGTAGAGACGATTCCAGTCGATTTGACGTTGTGATTCGTTGTTTTCCCACAAAGATTTGTAGAATTCGTAAGCCTCGGGCTTATCGTCGTAGTACGACGGCAAGTAGCGGTAGTAGTCGGGACGCGGGTCGGAGACGTTATACCAGTTGAGAGCCGACGACGAATATAACGAATATTTGAAAGCGGCAGCGGTGTTGATTTGCGTACCCGATTTGGGTTTCCAAATCCAGTTGATGATAGCCGTGGGGTCGAACGATTCGACGATTCTTGCCGAACGCTTCTCGCCTTGATACCAACCCCAGTTCGGGTTGTAGAGATAAGAGTCGGCGAGTTGGTAAGCCTCTTCGAAAGTCGCCGAGTTGGTAGCGCGTTCTGTGGGAGCGCCGAAAGCGGTTATGTTGAGGCTGTGATGACTGTTGAATTGTTTCTCGAGCGAGAGGAACAAACCGCCTGAATGGTAGTATGTACCTTCGACTACACCTTCTTTGCTGTAGCGGCCGATAGCGGAGAGAGCGAAAGCCCAACCGTTTTTGCGAACGCCGGTAGCGTAGGTAATCATACCGCGATAGGAGTAAGCGCCGTTGGTGTAAGCCACGCTACCACGGAAACCGGGAGCGAACGCCGAAGCGTTGGAGTTGATGCTTGTAGCACCACCGATTTCACCGAGAGTGAACGCCGACGAGTTGAGGCCCATCGACACCGAACGGTTTTTGAACGCTTGGTTCATACCGCCGAGCATAGAGTAGCTGAAGCGTCCGCGGATAGCGTCGGTGAAGTGCACGCCGTTGATGTAAGTCTGTGAATACTCAGAGTCGTAACCGCGGATGCGGAAGCGCGTCGTGCTAAAGTCGTAGTTAGCGGCAGAGTAGTACACGTTGTCGGAAGCGCCGGAAAGCATACCGATAGACTGGTCGTTGCCCTCCTCGTCTTCGAGTTGGTTTTGGTCGATGATGACGGCAGTGTCGTCGCCGTAAGAATCGTCATCGGCGCTTGTAAGTTTAATGGTGCCGAGGTCTTCGACAACACCGCTAACGAAGGTGATGTCTTTGACGTAATCCTCAAAACCATAAGCAATGATGTTGATGGTTTGAGAGCCCGGCGCAGCATTAGAAATGAGGAAATCTCCGCCGGGACCGGTAGTGGCGCTAATCCCTTGACTTGTCAAGAGGACCGTAGCACCCGGCACAGGCGCCCCGGAGGCGTCGACTACAGCACCTCGCAATCCTGTCCGCTGTGCGGCAGCAGGCAGTACTGCAAAGATGAGTAGCAGTAAGAAAAGTTTGATTTTCATAATTAAACTACGGGTTAGATATTAATATTGTTTATTGTTTTTGTTTGACTTCGCGAGCGAGGAACACTTGAGTCGGGAAGTGGTCGGAGAAACCGTTGAGGAACACGCCGCCGCTGAACGTACGGAGCGGCGCACCCGACTCGTTGCGCATCTCGGGCACATCGTTGTGGACTTTACACTTGAAATATTTCAACGTGGTGCGGTCGTCGCCGATGAGGTATGAGCTGAGCATGATTTGGTCGAACAAGTTCCATTGACCGCGGTAAGCGAGCGTGCCGACGCCGTTGTCGAGCACTTCCCAGAACGGGTTGAACCAGCCGCCTTCTTTGACGTCTTTGATTTTCTTAACGGCGCCGATAGCCTTAGCGCAGGAGTCGTTGCTCGGGTCGTCGTTAAGGTCGCCCATGATAATGACGCCTTGGTTGGGGTCGACAGCGAGGCACGAATCGGCGATGTGCTTGCAGAGATTAGCGGCAGCCACGCGGAGGTGACGGCTCGACGCCTCACCGCCCAAGCGCGAAGGCCAGTGGTTGACGATGATGCTGATTTTCTCGCCGGCGAGCAGACCGGTTACGCAGGTTTGGTCGCGGGTGCGGAAGTTAGGCATGTCGGGGATGGTAAGCGTGTGATGTGTTACGTTCAGCACACGGAACATGCGCGGATTGTAGAGGAAACCGACGTCGACGCCACGGCGGTCCGGGCTGTCGTGATGGATAATCTGATAGTTGAGCGCTTTCAGTTGCGGGTCGTTGACGATGTCTTCGAGGACTGTACGGTTTTCAATCTCGGAAACGCCGATGATTGCCGGACCTTTGGGAGTAAGGTCGGTCTTCAAGCGGCTGATGGCGAAAGCCATGTTGCTGATTTTGCTCCAATACTTGTTGCCGTCCCACTGACGTTGTCCGTTCGGCGAAAACTCAAGGTCGTATTTACCATTATTATTAATGGTGTCAAATAAGTTTTCGAGATTGTAGAAAGCCACTCCGAAAACTTTGTAATTCTTCTGCTGAGCTGTCAGCAGAGGCAATGCCAAAATAATGGCTAAGGTTAATGTTAGGATACGTTTCATAGTCTCAATATTGCGACACAAATTTTAATATGGAAAAGAATTCCAAAAATAGCAAATTTTTGTCATTTACAACGAAAAAACTCAAATTTTTTAGTGTTTTTAGACTTATTTTCTTAGATTACGGCCGAAAAAGCAGCGTTTTTGACCAATAATTAGCCGATTTAGACGCGTTGATTTCTAAGGAAGAAAATTGCTTCGCGGCCGACGTTGAAGAGCAAGTCGAGGATGCTCAACGAGGGGATGAAGCCGTGGCGCTGCTGCCAAATTTGGTAGTATGAGCCTGCGAGCGGCTCGATGGCGGCGGGCACGGCGTCGGGGGTGTCGGCAACGGTTGCGATGGGCAGATCGAGGAAGTCGACCACGGCGCCATGGATTGCGAGGTTGAGGTCGAAGATGCGAGTGAGCGATTCGTCGAAGACGATGTTGCGCAGCTCGTCGGCAAAGTATTCGAAAAACGGCGTACGTCCGTAAGCCGAATAGAGCGCGCCCCAATGGTTGTGCCGCCAGTTTGCATGCTCGGCGATGACGACATCGGCAACCGCCTGCGAGGCGTGGGGTCGCGCCAGAGGCACGGTGAGCGTTTGCCGTCCGGAGGGAGTTGCAATCTGCATGCGGTTGAGTGCACGTCGGCGCTTGTCGTAGCGGGCATCGGCGGCAAAACAGACGCAACCGGCGCGAAGCATAGCAGCGTAAGCCTCAACGCCGGCAGCGTATTGTGAGTCGAAGCGAACTATCATTTGTCGGGATTAGCCGCTTTAAACATACGTTCGGGACGGAAACCTGAGAATAGACCTTTCTCCGGGTCCAAAGAAATGATGACAAACATCGGCGTGCCGACGATGTGGTCTTCGGGGACGAAGCCCCAATAGCGGGAGTCGGCGGAATTGTCGCGGTTGTCGCCCATCATCCAGTAGTAGTCCATTTTAAATGTATAGGAGTCGGTTTCGACGCCGTTGACGAGCACGCGGTCGGGCTCGATGGTGAGCGTGTTGCCCTCGTAGGCTTCGATGCAGCGCTTGTAGATAGGCGCATTGAAAGGCGTAAGGCGAAGAGTTGCGCCGCGGCGCGGAATCCAGATGCCGTTTTTGAGGTTGACGCCGTAGTCGGACCGGGTCCAACCATAGTCGCGATAGACGGGATAGACGGGGAATTCTTCGTAGGTGGCGATACGCTCGATACTGACGACGTTGTCGAGGGTTTTGAGGTAGTCGACCGAAGCGTAGGTCAGCGGCAGGGCGTAGACGAGACGTTTTTCGCCGCCAAAGTCGACAGTCTGCGGCTCACCGCGGTCGGCAAGGCTTACGTCGAGACTCTCCCAAACGGCGTCGGGAATCGGCTGACCGTTGGTCGAAACGAAGTAGTTATACTGCACGTTTTTGGGCTCTGTAAGCGGCTTTCCGTTGATGTAGACGATGTTGTTTTCGATTTTGAGAAAGTCGCCGGGCAGACCGAGGCAGCGCTTAACGTAGTTTTCGCGGCGGTCGACGGGACGATACATCACGTCGCCAAACTTATCGGGATTGCCGCGAACCACCGCCGCACCGATATCCATAACCATCTGAGAATAAGCATAAGAGCCCTTCTCGGGAGTAGGCACGCCTTGTTGAGCCACCGACGATTCGCCGATTTTGTAGCAGAGCGTATAGTAGTCGGGGTTCTGGCAGTTGAAGGCGATGACGTCGCCGGCGGGGAAGTTGAACACGACGATGTCGCCGCGCTCGATGCTGCGGATTCCGGCAAGGCGATGATATTCGAGTTGCGGCCGGTCGATGTAGCTCTTCGTGTTGATTAGCGGGAAGGTGTTTTGGCAGAGCGGGAAGTGGATGGGCGTCTGCGGCACGCGCGGACCGTAGACCACTTTGTTGACCCACAAGAAGTCGCCAATGAGCAACGACTTTTCGAGCGACGACGACGGAATCTTATAGTTTTGTCCGACGAAAGCGAAGATGAAGTAGACCAACACGAGCGCATAGACAATCGAGTCGACCCAGCTCATAACGGTGCGCAACGACTTGTTTTTTGTGTATTTCCACCAATTCCAAGGGATGTAGAGGGTGATGTAGATGTCGAAAAGCAGCGGATAGGCGAGCAGCACCCAAGGATTTTGGAGCCACAGCACCCAACCGAAGAAGATTAACGACACGATGGCAAAACGTACCCAACGAGTTTTTTTGACTAACTTCAGACGTTCGGCAAACGATTTGCCCTCCTCGGGGCGTTCGCCGGGGTCTTCGTCGTTGCGTCTTGACGACCTATTACCCCAAGTATAAGTATACGGATTGTTACCGGTCGAAGAATTGTTTCGCGTGTTGTTTGTATCAGACATCTTGAAAATCAATCGTTTAAGAAGTTTAACATATCGTTCATCGAGCACCAGCCCTTATGTCCGGGGAGCCATTCGGCAGCGAGAACGGCGCCGAGTGCGAAACCGCGGCGCGAGAAGGCTTCGTGTTCGATTTTAATAGCGTCGACGTCGGACGTGTAGGTAACGATGTGCGTACCGGGCACTTCGCCGATGCGCTCGTTGGTGATTAAGAGTTTGTCGGTCTCGTCGGGATTCTCGGTCCATCCCGATTTTCGGTCGAGGCAGTCGGTGATGCCGGCGGCAAGCGAGATGGCGGTACCCGACGGATGGTCGAGTTTGTGGATGTGGTGGATTTCGTGCATAGCCACGTCGTATTGGCTGAACCCGTTCATAATCTTCGCCAAATAGCGGTTGAGCGCGAAAAAGATGTTGACGCCGATGCTGAAATTCGACGTGTAGAAGAACGAAGCATCAGTGTCGGCAACCATTTTTCGTACTTCCTGTTCGCGGCTGAGCCACCCTGTTGTGCCCGACACGACGGGAACTGAAGCGGCAAAAGCGCGGCGATAGTTGTCGACAGCCGTCGCGGGAGTTGTAAACTCGATAGCGACGTCAGCCGAGCGGAACGCGTCGCCGGCGAAGTCGTCGAGATTGTCGACGTCGATGATGCAAACGATTTTATGGCCTCGGCTGATAGCGATTTCCTCAATGGTTTTGCCCATTTTGCCGTGGCCTATTAATGCTATATTCATGAGATTTCCTTTTTGGCGACAAAGATAGTGCAAGGCGAGCGAAAAAGCAAATTTTGCCTCCTATGGCTTTAGCCGAAAAAACGGAAGATTGACAGCATAAAGCGGTACGTTTGTAATTCGGTCTTGGTCGATATATTTTGACATCGAGAAGCGCAAAGCCTTTAGTTCAGAATGTGTTGACAAAAAAGAGCTGAGCGACTTTGAGCGCAGATTCTCTTCAGCTTTCACCTCGACAGGAGTGACAACTCCGCTATGTTGCACAACAAAGTCAAGCTCGAGCTTGGAATCGTCGCGCGAGTAATAATAGGCAAACAAATCGCTGATGCATTTCAACTGACAAAGTACATAATTTTCGGTCAAAGCGCCTTTGTATTCTTTGATAGCGACGTCGGAAAGAAGCATCTGAGCGGGCTCGATTTCGCTGAGAGCGCCGAGGAGTCCGACGTCGAGAAGGAATAACTTAAACGCACTGAAATCTTCATAGAATTTCAGAGGCACAGCAACGTCGCGCACACGCGAGACACGATAGACCAATCCGGCATCGACAAGCCATTGAATCGCAATTTCAAAATCTTTGGCACGCGAACCCGCTTTGACTGCACCGTAGATGAATTTTTTATTTTCTTTGGCTAATTGGGAAGGTATGGACTGCCACACCATGCTGATCCTTGCAGATTCGCTTGTGGAAACATGTTTTGACATGTCCGAACGATAGACAAAGAGGATGTCGTTTTGTACTTTCCGCACAGCGTTCGGATCAAGGGTCTTAACGTAAGTTGCTACCGATTCCGGCATACCTCCGACGAAATAGTATTCACGAAGAAGACCGATAAGGGTGGTATGAAGCATTGAAATGGTAGTGATGTCGCGCGATTGAAGAATTTGAAGGAGGTCCGTCTTACCTTTTGCCATCAGAAATTCTTCGAAATCCATCGGATACATCTTGATAATGTTGACTTTACCGACCGGAGCTGATTCGCCATGCCGCAAGGTGACACCAAGCAGCGAGCCGGCAACTGCCACATGGTATTCCGGGGCGTCCTCATAGAAATATTTTAACGCGGTTAGTCCATGCTTAAGTTCTTGAATTTCATCTAATATAATGAGTGTTTTACCCGGCTTTATGTTTTGATGAGTCAAAGCACCGATAGCGGTAATGATACGCTGTATGTCGTAGCCATCGGCGAATAAACTTGCGGCCTGCTCATTGTGGTCGCAATTGAGATAAGCCACATTATCGTATTCGTCGGCACCGAATTTTTTAAGGATATATGTCTTGCCAACCTGTCGTGCTCCAGCCAGTATTAATGGCTTGCGATTTGCGGAATTTTTCCACTCAAGTAGCTGATTTATTATCTTCCTATCCATAAAAGCATATGTATTAAGCGTTTAGACCATATAAACCGATGCAAATATACACTTTTTTCCACGAACTTCAAACAAAACTATACACTTTTTTCCACGAACTTTGGGCGAAACTATACACTTTTTGCCACGAACTTTGGGGAGGGCGGAGCGTTGCTCCGCGGTTAGGAGGTTAAGAGGTTAATCGGCGCAGAGCGCGGTTAATCGGCAGCTTGCGCTGCGTGGAATAGCCGGATGGGAATGGCATTTGTGTATATGCTTGAATATCAACATGGTAGGGTTAGTAGTTATGGCTTAGAGGGAAATTACCGCACGCCTGATAGGTCGCAGCAAGGCGCGATAAACCACCTGCGGTGGTGGTTAGAGGTTAGTAGTTATGGGTTAGAGGGAAATTACCAACGCCTGCCCGGTCGCAGCAAGGCGCGACCCTTCTATGTTGATTGTCAACACAATAACTGCTCAACAGCGCCGGAATAGCCACGAAAAAAGCCGAGGCGGGGGATTGCATTAACAAAAGATTATCGGCGTGGGGCGTTGCTGCAATCCGACCCGCTTCGGCCGGTTTAACCTGCTTTATTCATGCCGGTTTGAAAAAGTTGTAAATTTGCCATTTTGACTATTAATTGCAACGAATTTCGAAAAGTAACCATCATAAAACCAAAAATATTAAAAATTTCGAGCAAAAAGACATTGTGTTAAATATTGTAAACTTGAATTATTTTTTAGTCGGAATGCTTTTGATTTTTCGTAACGTCAAATTAAATTTGCGGAATAAGCGTACAGAGATTATGGACGACAGTGGCATTGACAGGAGAAAGAGCAAGGCAAAACCGTCACGGCGGATAATCATAGCCACGCTCGTAAGCATCCTTCCCCTACTCGGTTGGCCGCAACAGGTTTTGCGCCTTGACCCGGACAATAGCAGCGCAGTCGCCACAGCCCTAACGGTGGCATTTCCTCTCTACGCCATCATTCTCACATACACAGCCTACAAACTACATGCGTCGCAGCCCATCCCGGCATGGACATTACTGGTCGTGCTCTGGCTCTCCTACGGCGCTGCGTTTATATATAGTATCAACCTCTAAAACAGTTAACTTATGATTATTGGAATTCCAAAAGAGATCAAGAACAATGAGAACCGGGTAGGCATGACCCCGGCAGGAGTTCAGCAATTGGTAAAGCACGGGCACACGGTGCTCGTACAAGCCACAGCCGGCGAAGGTAGCGGCTTTAGCGACAACGATTTTGTAGAAGCGGGAGCTGCCATCGAGGCGACCATCGAAGACGTTTATGCAAAAGCGGAGATGATTATTAAGGTTAAGGAGCCCATCGAGCCGGAATACAAGTTGGTACGTCCGGGACAACTCTTGTTCACGTATTTCCACTTTGCGAGCAGCGAACCGCTGACCGACGCAATGATAAAGAGCGGCGCCGTATGTCTTGCCTACGAAACGGTAGAGCGCGACGACCGCAGTCTGCCGCTGCTTTTGCCGATGTCGGAAGTTGCAGGACGTATGTCGATTCAAGAAGGTATGTACTTCTTGGAGCGACCGCACGGAGGCAAGGGCGTATTGCTTGGCGGCGTACCGGGAGTTAAGCCGGCAAAAGTGTTTGTCATCGGTGCGGGTACGGTAGGTACGGCGGCAGCGCGCACGGCAGCAGGCATCGGTGCCGACGTAACGATTGCCGACATCTCGATACCGCGCTTGACTTACCTTGCCGACGTAATGCCGAAAAACGTCAAGACGCTTATGAGCAACGAGTATAACATCCGCGAGGAGTTGAAAGAAGCCGACTTGGTTGTCGGTTCGGTGCTCATTCCGGGCGCAAAGGCTCCGAAACTTGTGACAAAGGATATGCTTAAACTGATGAAGAAAGGTTCGGTGATGGTCGACGTAGCCATCGACCAAGGCGGATGCTTCGAGACGTCGCACGCAACGTCGCACCAAGACCCGGTCTACGAAGTAGACGGCATCGTACACTACGCCGTAGCCAACATCCCGGGGGCAGTTGCACGCACGTCGACGCTTGCCCTGACCAACGCCACGATACCATACGCACTGCTGCTTGCCGACAAGGGCTGGCGCCGGGCGTGTGCCGAGCGCAAAGACTTGCGTTTGGGCTTGAACGTGGTTGAAGGCAAGGTGGTGTTCAAAGGCGTAAGCGACGCATGGGGACTCCCCTACACCGACGTTGCAGAAGTTTTGTAGAAAACTTCTGCAAAAGAATAAAGCGAGAGGCTGTCCCGGGCGGGGCAGCCTCTCGTTGTGTTATGGTCGGACTGACGTTATCGTTTGATGAATCGAACGGTAGTAGTCGCCGTAGCGGTTGTTACGTTAGCGAAGTAGATGCCAGCGGGGAGGTCGGCAACGCTGACTTCGTTAGAGCCTTCGACGCGACGTACGAGAGCACCGGCGGCGCTGACAATGTCGATACGGCGAACATCGTTAGCGGTAAAGCGAACGACGTCGGTAGTCGGGTTGGGCGTAGCGATGATGCGCTCGGTGGTGAGGCGAGTCAAGCCGCCTTGACCGAACTTAAAGTGCTCGTAGTAGAAGTCGTCGAAGAATGACACGTAGGCAGTCGTTTCGGCAGTATGTTGCAGGGCGACGTAGACGTTCTGACCGGCATACTTGCTAAGGTCGACGGTGTATTCGGTGAATGCACCTTCCTTGCTGTAAGCGAGTTCTGTTTTCGCCTTAACGGTTTCGAAGCTTTCCGGCTTGGTGTCGGTAGTGCTTACGAGCACCGAGAAGTAGTGCGGCGTGAAGTCGTTAAACTCATCGTCGGTAGCGTACGACTTGCCGAAGAAGCGGAAACGCGAGTCGATAGTTGCTTGCATCAGCGGGCTGATAATCCAGTCGCTGGCAGCGCCGCTTGGGCAAGCCATAGCCGCGAGCACTTGGTCGCCGCTGCGAGGATATACGTTGCGCCAGTCAGCGCAGTCGGGAGTTACGTTGATTACGACGAAAGCATAGGGGCTGCAGCGGTTCGGATATTTGATGACCGACGAGCCGTAGGTGGCGTAACCGTCTTGGTCGACGACGGTAAATCCTTTAGGAGCGATAGAGCCGAATTCGTCGTTTTCGAAGTCGTAGAAAGCCACGTCGGCAGCGAGGACAGTAGCGTTGAGCGGAAGCGACACTTCTTGACCGTTAGTAAACGTAACGATGAGGGCGTCGGGATAAGCACGAGCCTCGGTAGCGCCGCCAAACGAGATGTCGAACGGCAGAGCCTTGTTGGCTTTGATAGTAGCGCCTACTTGGATGTTGGTGCTGTAGTGCGGGTCGGCAGTAGTGACCGAAGCGACAGTGAGGTCGTCGGCGCCGCCGTTAGTGAGCGAGAACTTACCGGCAGCGGTAACGGTCTGAGCGTTGTTGACTTCGCCGGCATTCCATTCGGAGGTGTTGAAGTAAGCCAGGCAACTTGCGAGGTCTTCCACATTGATGTTGTCGAGGCAGATACCGCGCGAGCTGTACGACTTGGCGAGAGCGTAGCGCCAGCGGAAAGCGACGGTTTTGCCTTTGTAGGGCGAGAGGTCGAAGCTTTCGCGCAACCAGTACTGACATTCTTGCGAAAGGATGGCGAGTTGATGCCATTCGTTGTCGACGAAGATGTCGAAGTAAGCGGCGTCGATGTCGTCAGGAGCGGTGGTAGTGTTTTGACCTTCACCGAAGTCGTCGTGACGGAGGTTGACGGGCGCGTCGAGACCCCAGAAGAACGAGATTTGCAAGTTTTTATCGCTCGGGATGGCAAATTCGGTCGATTCGAGGATGGATTGCGTTCCGGCAACCGAACCGCTACCGAATACGCTGCGAACACCGTCGAAGGGATTTACTTTTGAAGTGCTCCACTTGTTGTAGCCGTCGCGAATCATGCGCCAACCGATGGGGAAATCGTCGGAAGCCTCAAAGCCTTCGAAGTAGGGATATTCGGTAATCGTTTGGTCAGCCATCGTGGTAAACGACCACACGGGCACGTCGGCAGCGCTGCCGTAGGCGTTCGACGGAACGACCTTCCAATAATAAGTAGTCGAGTAGTTAAGACGCGGGAGAGTGTAGTTTGTAGCGTTGCCAACGTCGATGCCGTCGCCCAAATTTTCGGGAGAGGTACCGTAGTAGACCGTGTATTTATCGGCGAACTGCACTTCGCCCCATTGGAGAGCCACTTCGCGGTTGTTGATGTCGGTAGCAGCATCGGCAGGCGACAGCAAAACGGCAGCGCCGGGAGCCGACGTCGAGCCGTAGAGCGAAGGCAGGAGCACGTCGTCGATGTAGACTTGTGAGAATTCGACGTCGTCGTATTGCATGAGTTCTTCGATGTCGCCGAGATAGTATTCAAACTTGACGTAGCAGTTGTCGCTCTTGGGATTGCCGAGGCTGAGCGTTTTGCGAACGCGAGCGTTGAATTCTTCCTCGTTTTCGTAGAGCATCGTCCACGAAGCCTTGCCGTCGGTGCTGAGGTATACGCGGAAGTAGTTGTCGGGCTGAGGATACTCGCTCACGAGTTGCTCGTAGCTGTCGAAGAAATCGAACGTAAATTCGTGGTCTTTATCTTCGCTAAGGTCGAGACGCGGAGTGATTAGCTCGGCATATTCCTCCATAGCCGCCGTACCGATGGCGCAGCGGTTGCCGCTGTAGCTTGAGTCGAGCGAGCGCCAGCAAGTGCCGTTGAGCGTCCAACCTGCGGGCGGGAACGTAGCGCCTTCAAAGCCTTCGTAGGTATATCCGTAAGGGATGGCAACTTTTTCGCCCTTGAGGGAGATTTCGAGATTGTTTGCACCGTTGGTTTCGAGCACCATCGTAGCCTCGGTTTTTCCTGCGATCGACGGTGTATAGTGTACGGCAAACTGATATTCTTCGTTTTTTGGGAGGCTGACCGTACCGGGCACGATGCTCGTCGAGAAGTCGGTTCCTTCGAGACCGCTGATGCCGGTAATTTCGAGATTTCCGACGCCGACGTTCTTGAAGCGCAGCACTTCGGAATGGCTTGACGTGCCGATATATGTTGCGCCGAAGGTATACGACGAGGTAGCCGATTCGATGATGGCACCGGTCGGCTTGACGTACGATTCGAGCGTGATATCGTCGACTCTTACGGTATTGCCGGAATATCCGTCGCTATACTTAAACCAAACGAAAGCCACGCGGATTGACTTGCCGGCGAAAGCCGAAACGTCGACAGTCGATTGATAGGTATTCCAGTTCGTCCATGGCCATTTTACGCCACTGGCTTCAACATCCGCTTGGTCTGTGAAAGAGAAAACGCGAGTCCACGAGTCTTCGCCAACGACCTGTACGCGCACTTGGAAGTCGTACTCATTTTTAGTAATTGCATAATACGCCGAGGCGCCGCCCCAGAGGAATTGCAACTTGTAGTCGCCCTCGCCGAGAGTAACGTCAGGGCTGACGAGAGATTGTTCGGTGGCAGGTAGGTCATGAAAACCGCCGGCAGTTGCCGATGCTTCGCCGGAAATTGACAATGACTTACTTGTCAACTTCCACCAATCTTGTTCGGCACGGTCGTCGCTGACAACCGTCCAGCCGCTTTCGGAGATATCGTTCAAACCTTCGAAATCTTGCGAAAGCAGCACGTCTGCTTTCGCCGAAACGAAAGCAAATGCCGAGATTAATAAGAAAACTGTAGATTTTTTCATACGAAAAATATTTGCGCCGTTTTTGTTTATAACGGCTGTTTTTAC
>JBJEDO010000072.1:12009-18330 GCA_051872155.1 Candidatus Limisoma sp. | reverse complement strand
AAATACAAAAGCCCCATTTAACAGAAAAAATTTTGCTGAAAATATTTTGTCTGAATGAAAATAATGTGTACCTTTGCAACCGAAATCACAACGCGGGATGGAGCAGAGGTAGCTCGCCAGGCTCATAACCTGGAGGTCGTAGGTTCGAATCCTGCTCCCGCTACCAAGACGGATGCGTTTCTCAATCGGAGAAGCGCATTTTTCGTTTTTACGCCGCAACCGCTTGTCAGAGTCGCTCGGAGTGCGTAAATTTGTGCTCAAACATTAACCGTACACCATAATAAAAATGAACCTCACCCGCCGAATAATGCCGTCAGCCGCCCTGCAGCCCTACGTGGCTTACTATTGGTTCTTCAAGGCGGACTATTCTTCGGTGTCGATGAACATTCTGCCAACCGGCTGCTCAAAGTGGATGTTCTACCGCGGGAAATCGATGATTGTCGACGGCGTCGGCGGCAACTGCGAGACGGCAACAGTATGCGGGCTATACCTCAACAGCATTTCGGTGTGCGTCAACGAAAGTACCGACTCGTTTTTCGTCGTTTTCAAGCCATACGCCATGCGCCTGATTCTCGGCATACCGACCGACGAATTCTTTATGCGCAACGTCGAAATGTCGGAGATTGGCATTGCCGAACTCGACGACCTGAAATGGCGCGTGTTTGAAGCGCAGACCGACGAAGAAGCCGTTGAGTTGGTCGAAACTTTTCTCCTCCGCCGACTTGCCGCTGTCAACGACTTTTCGCACGCCCGACGCATCAGTGCCGCTTGTCAAGCCATCGACGGACACCCGGACATCAACGTCGGCTCGCTCAGCGATACGGCATGCCTCTGCCAAAGGCAGTTTCGGCGCGTTTTTACCGACTACGTCGGCGCTTCGCCCAAACAAATCCTGCGCATGCGCCGTTTCTTGCTTGCCGCCAAGGAACTGCAACGTTTCTCGTGCGATGCTCATGTGTCGGAAATAGCCGCACGACTCGGCTACACCGACCACTCGCACTTCTACCACGAATTTCACCAAATCACCGGTATGTCGCCCACCGAATACGTTATGCACATCAGCCAACTTCGCCGCTGCGAACTCATCAAAGGCTACAACTCCTACCACGGCGAATGAACACAACATTCGACCACGGGCAAGTATGTTTGTCCGTTTTTTACACCTACTTCGGTCAGCAAAAGTATACCTTTGCCGAAAATTTCAAACAGACAATGAGAATATTCGCACTAACTATGCTTGCCCTTATGGCATTTTCAGTCTTCGGGCAATCCTCTCCAACCGAGCCCGACACGTTGGGCATCGACACAATGAACATTCATGAAATACAAGAGGTTGTCGTCACCGGACGGCTACCCTATACCCGCATGAAGAGCGGCGCACTGGTAACCAAGATATCCGGTTCGCCTCTCGAAAAATCGGGAACGGCGCTCGACGCATTGCGCAAAGTGCCGGGCATCATTAGAAAAGGCGACGACTTGGAAGTGATTGGCCGCGGAACGCCGATCTACTATATCAACGGCAGAAAAGTGTACGACAACGACGAACTGAAACGACTGCTCAGCGACGAAATCGAAAGCATCGAGGTAATTACCAATCCCGGAGCAGCCTACGACGCAACAGTCACGTCGGTGGTAAAAATCAAGACTGTCAAGCGACAAGGCGACGGCTTCAGCTTTAACCTGTTCGGCAAGTCGGAGCAGAGCCTGCGTACGGGCAAAAACGACCCGGAAGGTCAAATCAGCGTAAACTACCGTCACAAGAACGTCGACGTGTTTGCTTCAGCCAAAGAATGGGTCTACCGCACAGGGCAATGGAGCGATATGGCGCAAATCACCTCCGACACAAAGACGGCAACCGAGCTATATCGCTACGAGGGCGACATCGTGCACCACTGGCGCGGCTTGGGTACGCATATCACCGGCGGTATCAACTGGCAAATCAACGACAAACACTCCATCGGCGCAAAGGTCGACTATGCCGTAACGACCGACGACGGTACTCGCGACGTGTTGCGTATGTCGAAGTTCGACCATGGAACGCTTACCGAAACCATCGACAGTTATACTCATAAATGGGGCGACGATCCGAACAACAAGCTCGTCAACGCATACTATAACGGTACGGTCGGAAAACTGAACATCGACTTTAACGTCGATATGTTCTTCTCGCACGACAACGAGAATCAAACGACCGAAGAAGAAGATGCCGTCGAAACTCGCAACATCGCAACCACGACCGATGCAAAGAGCAAAATGATTGCCGCAAAACTCGTACTGTCCTACCCGATTTGGAAAGGAAGTCTGCAAATCGGTACCGAAGAATCGTTTGTCAAACGCGACAACAGTAGCGACATCACCGGCACTACTCTGCCCTCGCAGCAGTCGAAGACCGACGACCGCACTTCCGCCGGATTTATCCAATACAACGTGTCGCTCGACAATCGCACCTCCTTCGGCGCCGGACTGCGCTACGAGCACGCCTACTTCGACTACACCGATGCACTCAACCCCGGCGAAAACCTCAACCGCCAATACGACAACCTCTTTCCGTCGGCTTCAGTGGCTACCCGATTCGGACGCGTTCGCCTCAACTTGGACTATAGCAGCAAAACGCAACGTCCGTCGTTCTGGCAACTCAACAGCCCGGTGAATTATCACAACCGCTACGTCGTGCAGCAAGGTAATCCCAAATTGAAGCCTTCGCAAGAGCATACCGTATCGCTCACAGGCAACTACAGTTTCCTGACCGCCGGAGTCCACTTTACGCAATACAACGACTTGGTGTGCAACTGGAGCGAACCTATCGGCGACGACGGTATGATTCTCGTAAGCTATAAAAACATTGACCGCCCGCAGCGTCAAGTAGGCGTGTTTGCGGTGGCTAACAAGACGTTCGGCTGGTTCATCCCGTCGTGGACATTCGCCTACAACCGCCAATGGCTCACGCTCGACTTCGACAATGGACGTCGCTCGTTCAACAAACCGATGTGGGTGTTCAACGCCTTCAACGCAGCACGCCTCAAACGCGGTTGGCAACTCGAGCTCAACAGCGAATTCCACAGCCGCAGCAACTATAGCAACGTCGAACTTACCAACAACTATTGGGCACTCGAAACAGCCGTCCAAAAGACGATGCTTCCCAACGATGCGTTGACCATCCGCCTGGCTTGGCAAGACATGCTCCAACGCGGCAACAACGACGTGTTTGTCGACTACGGCAGTTACGTCATCAGCCAAACCAACAAGATGGACTTCAACCGCGTAATCCTGACCGTGCGCTATTCGTTCAACGCCGCTCGCAGCAAGTATAAAGGTACCGGTGCCGGTAAAGACGCAATCAGCCGCATCGGCTCAACGGCAAAATAGCTGACTCATCAGTAACAACACATATTCTTCAATCGCAATTTTTCGGAGGCGTTGTGACAACGTCTCCTTTCTTTTTGCCGTTTTCGCTTTGCTTTTCGCTGATTTTTTGTACCTTTACATCTTGAAATGGCAAAAATTATAAAAACTAACGTGGCACGTTTGCTCGACAAGGCGAAGATAGCCTACGAGTTGGTGCCCTACGAGGTCGACGAGAACGACTTGTCGGCGCAACATATTGCCGACCAACTCGGCGAAGACATCAACCGCGTGTTCAAAACACTGGTACTTCACGGCGACAAGGTGAAGCACATCGTTTGCGTTGTGCCCGGCTGCCGCGAGGTCGACCTAAAAAAGGCGGCGCGCGTTTCCGGCAACAAGAAAGTGGAAATGCTTCTTATGAAAGACTTGTTGCCCACAACCGGTTACATCCGCGGCGGCTGCTGCCCTATCGGCATGAAAAAGCCGTTCCCCACATATTTCCACGAAACGTGTATGGACTACGACTTTATCTATGTCAGCGCGGGCGTACGCGGCTTACAACTCAAGATTTCGCCGACCGACATCGTCGACTACGTTAATGCCACCACGGCAGACATTGCCACAGAATTATAAAACTTCAGAAAGATGAATGAATTTGGCATAATTTATAGATTGACCTCCTTTGGAGAGTCGCACGGAGCAGCCGTTGGCGGAGTGGTCGACGGCATGCCGGCAGGCGTCGCCATCGACGTCGACGAAGTGCAACGACAACTGAACCGCCGACGTCCCGGACAGTCGGCAATCGTCACACAGCGCAACGAAAAAGACTGCGTACGATTCTTGTCGGGCATCTTCGAGGGCGTCACGACAGGTACTCCCATAGGTTTTGTTGTCGAAAACGAAGACCATCATTCGAACGACTACAGCAACATCCGCGACGTGTTTCGCCCGTCGCATGCCGACTATACCTATACCACGAAATACGGCATTCGCGACTACCGCGGCGGCGGACGCTCGTCGGCTCGCGAAACGATAGCCCGCGTTGTTGCCGGTGCTCTTGCCATGCAAGCGCTCAGTCAAATCGGCGTCACGGTAACCGCCTACACCTCGCAAGTAGGCGACATTGCTCTCGACAACGACTACAGCCGCTACGACTTGTCGACCATCGAGAGCAACGACGTGCGCTGCCCCGACGCCGACGCAGCAGCTCGTATGCACGAGCTTATCCGACAAGTACAATCAGAAGGCGACACTATCGGCGGAACGGTCACTTGCGTTATCAAGGGCGTGCCTGTAGGTCTCGGCGAGCCGGTATTCGACAAACTACATGCTCGGCTGGCATACGCCATGATGAGCATCAACGCAGCCAAAGGATTCGACTACGGTATGGGCTTCGACGGCGTTGGCAATCGCGGCAGCCAAATGAATGACGCTTTCACCTGCACCGACAGACGCATTTCGACCACGACCAACCGCTCGGGAGGCATCCAGGGCGGAATCGCCAACGGCGAAGACATATACTTCCGCGTGGCTTTCAAGCCTGTGGCAACACTGCTGCGCGACGTCGAAACCATCGACAAAGACGGTCGCCCCACTACGCTACACGCTCGCGGACGCCACGACCCGTGCGTACTGCCTCGCGCCGTACCAATCGTCGAGGCTATGGCGGCTATGACCATTTTCGATATGTATCTGCTCAACCGCAGCGCGCGACTGTAACTCTATGGCTTGCTACAGCGACTTTGCCACGTTTCTGAACCGACATTTTTCGGAAAAGATCCAAAAAATTTCGATAAATGCCGGATTCACATGCCCGAATCGCGACGGCACGAAAGGCGTCGGCGGCTGCACCTACTGCAACAACCAAACGTTCAGCCCGGGATACTGCCGACCGCAGAAGACGGTTGCCGAGCAACTCGAAGAGGGCAAACGCTTTTTCGCGCATAAATATCCGCATATGCGCTACATAGCCTATTTTCAAGCCTATACAAACACTTACGCGACGTTGCGCCGGCTCGAATCGCTCTACGCCGAAGCATTAGCTGTCGACGGCGTTGTCGGGCTCATCATCGGCACACGCCCCGACTGCGTCGACGACGAGTTGCTCGACTATCTGAAGGACCTCGCACGGGAGCGTTTTGTGATGGTGGAATACGGTGCTGAAACGTCGCACGACCGCACACTTGCGATTGTCAATCGCGGACACACGTGGGCGCAAACCGTCGACGCCGTAAGCCGCACCGCCGAGCGTGGCATCCCTTGCGGTCTGCATCTCATCTTGGGACTTCCCGGAGAATCGCGCATCGACATACTCACCACCGTCGAGCGCGCATCGGCGTTGCCTGTCGACACACTGAAGATGCATCAACTGCAGATTGTTCGCGGCACAAAAATGGCTCGGCAAGTTGAAATCGGAGAAATCGACTATCACGAAATGACCGTCGACGAATATATCGACCTTTGTTGTGAAGTGGTTGAGCACTGTCGCGAAGGCGTTTGCATCGAGCGTTTCGTATCACAGTCGCCCGCCGAACTTCTGCTCTCGCCTCGTTGGGGATTGAAAAACTACGAATTTACCAACTTATTGAATCGCGAACTCACACGCCGCAGCATCCGCCAAGGCAGTAAATACGGAATCTGAAATCGGAGACCCGGAAACCGCAGAATACGGAATCTGAAATCGGGAACCCGGAAACCGCAGAATACGGAATCTGAAATCGGAAACCCGGAAACCGCAGAATACGGAATCTGAAATTGAGGACTCAGAAACCACAGAATACGGAATCTGAAATCGGGAACCCGGAAACCGCAGAATAGCGAAAAGCGGAGAGGCTTTATTCGATAAACGATAAACGATTTTCGATAAACGTCCCTCTTACCTCTCCCCCTTCTCTTGCGCCTCTTGCAGTTTGCGCTGTTTATCGATACGACGGCGAGCCTTTACCTTATTTTCGTCGAAGCCCTCACCGTAGACAG
>JBJEDO010000072.1:0-11909 GCA_051872155.1 Candidatus Limisoma sp. | reverse complement strand
TCGATACGACGGCGAGCCTTTACCTTATTTTCGTCGAAGCCCTCACCGTAGACAGTGTTGACGTTGCTCTGCGACATAAAGGCATGCGGGTCGAGTTCCTTGATGAGTCGATAGATGTCGAGAGCCTCCGTTTTGCGGCAATAGATGATGAGCATTTTCACTTCTTGGCGCGTATACCATCCCGTGCCGTCGATGATTGTACAACCGCGATGCAACTCGTTGTTGACGGCGGTCGCTATCTCGTCCCAGCGCTTGGAGAAGATGGTAAACTGCACGGCCTGGCGAGTGTTGTTGACCACCTGGTCCGCCATATACGAAAGGAACACGAGCACGACGTAGCCATAAATCACCTTATTAAGATCGTGATAGATGATAAACGACGACGAAATGATTATCAAGTCGACGTAGAGAATCATCCGCCCCACCGACACTTGATGATATTTCGACACCATAGCGGCAACGATGTCGGTACCACCGGTGCTGCCGTTGTGCGTAAAAGCTATACCAACGCCCGTACCGCACAGCACGGCGCCAATCACACAGTCGAGAAAAGTTTCGGGAAGCGCCACCGGATAGGCTTCAAAAATGGGTTGCGCAATACCGATGAACAAACTGAGGAACGATGCTCCGAAAATTGTTTTCAGCACGAATTGTGCACCGACGACCTTATAGGCAATCGCCAATAGAGCAATGTTGAGGGCATAGAAGGGTATCCATACCGGAATGTTAGTCTGAAAATAAATTAGCGACGCGAGACCCGCCATACCTCCAATCACGACACCTTTTGGCAGCACAAAGCCGCAAAAGCCTATCGCATAGAGCACTAAACCCAACATTATCATCACGCAGTCTTTCAGATTGCTCAGCACATATTTTTTATTAAATTGCATAGCCTTGGATTTTGGCGCAAATATACTAATTTTGCGTCGGTACACGGCTGCAAAATCGAAAAAATTTCAATAAAAAATCTGCGACGACAGGCTATGAGCAAGCCTTGTTTGCCAAAAATGCCATTGTAAGGCCAATCACGATAGAAAGCACCAATCCACTTTCGAGGTCCGACATTCCCTTTAAATCCACCACCTTTCGCGGTTTCTCCTCCACCACACCATACGCTTCCAACAGTTTAAGAATTGCCCAACGGATTATGCAATAAATCATCAGCGGAAGCGCTAATATATAAAGGAAAGCTTTGAATATTTGTGCACGCAATATTATTGCAGCGACTATTAACGTCGCCAATATCCAATAAGACAGCGGAGAACTCGGGTCAAAAAAGTAGAACATAGCCTTTATGTGTTTTCAGTTATAAGTAGTCTGCACAAAGGTATAAATAATCGACCGTAACAGCCAACATAAAGTAGAGAAAAATCAAGAAAATTTCAAACTAAAAACAGCGCATTCACTTTTGTGGACGCGCTGTTGGTATGCTGTGTGATGTTGTACAATGATGTGTGATTGTCGGTCGATTGCTGGCTAACCATTCATGGTGAGCAGCAATTCTTCGTTCGACTTGGTGCGGAGCATGCGGTCTTTGATAAGTTCCATCGCTTCGATTGACGTATAATCGGCGATGTGGTTACGCAGAATCCACATACGGTTGATGGTCTCTTGGCTGAGCAGCAAGTCGTCGCGGCGGGTGCTCGATGCAACGATGTCGACAGCCGGGAAGATACGTTTGTTCGACAATTTGCGGTCGAGTTGAAGTTCCATATTACCCGTACCCTTGAACTCTTCGAAAATCACTTCGTCCATCTTCGAGCCTGTTTCAGTAAGCGCCGTTGCGATAATGGTGAGCGAGCCGCCGTTTTCGATGTTGCGGGCTGCGCCGAAGAAGCGTTTGGGCTTTTGAAGAGCGTTGGCATCGACACCACCGGTAAGGATTTTACCCGACGCGGGAGCTACCGTATTATAAGCGCGTGCGAGGCGTGTAATAGAGTCGAGCAGAATGACTACGTCGTGACCGCATTCGACCATACGTTTTGCCTTTTCGAGTACCAATCCGGCAATCTTGACGTGGCGTTCGGCAGGCTCGTCGAACGTCGACGCAATAACCTCGGCATTGACGTTGCGCGCCATGTCGGTAACTTCCTCAGGACGCTCGTCGATGAGCAGAATGAGCAGATATGTGCTGGGATGGTTTTCGGCGATGGCGTTTGCTATATCTTTGAGCAACATTGTTTTACCGGTTTTCGGCGGTGCCACGATAAGTCCGCGCTGACCTTTGCCGATGGGCGAGAACATGTCGACAACGCGAGTCGAGATGTTGCAAGTTGTAGCGCCTCCGGTGAGGTCAAATTTTTCGTCGGGGAAGAGCGGCACGAGATGCTCGAACGCTACGCGGTCGCGTACGAATTCCGGCGTACGGCCGTTAATCGACTCAACGTTGCAGAGCGGGAAAAACTTCTCGCCTTCCTTGGGAGGACGAATAGGACCTTCGACGACGTCGCCGGTTTTGAGTCCGTTCTGCTTGATTTGTGCTTGCGAAACGTAGATGTCGTCGGGCGACGAAAGGTAGTTATAGTCTGACGAGCGCAAGAATCCGTAACCGTCGGGCATTATTTCGAGTACTCCCGAGCCTTTCACGATGCCTTCGAAGTCGTATTGCGGCTGCGGTGGTTGTTGCTGAGCCTGTTGCTGCGCTTGTTGTTGCGCTTGACGGCGTTGCTGCTTGCGCTGTTGTTTTGTCTGTTTTTGGCGAGCGGGCTGTTGCTCTTGTGCGGGCTGCTCGGGCTGTTGTGCCTGTGTTTGCGCTTGAGCCTCCGCATCGGCTTGCTGCTGTTGCTGCGAACGCGGCACGAACTTACGTCCGGTGTTGAAGAACAAGCTGAACGACTCGTCGCTACGTTTTTGCGGTTCCGGCTTAGCTTCCGGCTGCTCGGTGGGTTCGGCAGGTCGGTTCTCAGCGTCGGCGGCTTGCTCAGGCTGCGCCGCTTCTGCCACGGGTTGCTCGGCTTCGACAGTCTTGCCAACTTCCGCGGGTTTTTCTTCCGAAGTTGCAGCAGCGGATTCTACCTTGTCGGCATCCTCGGCTTTCGGCTTTTCAGCATCAGCCTGCGCTTGGTCGACATTCTTTACAGCCTTCTTGCGACCGCGCTTTGCCGGTGCCGGTTTTTCAGCAGGCTGCTGTTCAACTGCTTCTACCGACTCAGCGGCAGCAACCTCCGGCTGCGCAGGCTCGCCGACCTGAGCATCCGCTTTCTTACGACGGGTGGTTTTAGCCTTCGGTTTTATTTCTTTTTTCGGTTCATCGGCGTCGTCGGGCTTGTCTGCCACGCGTTTACGCTTTTCGCTACGCATCTTGACAGCCTTTTCTTTCGTCTGGTCTGCCTCGAAATCGATTATTCCGTATATGAGATTATCTTTATCAAGCTTATCGACGCTGGTGCTATCGATTTTCTTTATACCTAAGGACTTGGCTATTTCCTGCAACTGCGGAAGTTCCATTTCCTTCAATTCTAACAATTTGTACATGTAAATTCTTTAATTTATAGATTCATAATCCACGCAAGGATTACTACTAACAGATTTCGTGATAATTGGGGAATGAGTTGTAAAATTCGGAGCGCTTGCCATGCGCTTTTGCTCTGCAAAGTTAGTCATTTTTTTTTGAATAACAATATCGATAGACAAAAAAATTATCGCCGTTCAAATTTTTTCGCTGAAAACGCATAAGCAAGACAATGATATATAAAAAGATACCGACAATCGACTGTTCAATGATTAACATTTGTTATTAAACAGACTCTAAATATTTTTGCTTTTCACTACATTTTATATTAACTTTGCCCTCAACAAAAACGAACAAAAAACCTCTAAAAAACTCATAACAATGGCTAAACAATTAACCGACAGCAATCTTGAAGAAGTATTAGCATCAGGCAGACCCGTAGTAATCGATTTTTGGGCGGAATGGTGCGGTCCGTGCAAAACCATATCGCCAATCGTCGACGAATTGGCAACGGAATACGAAGGCGTTGTCGACATCTACAAATGCGACGTTGACGAAAACTCCGACGTCTGCGGACAATTCGGCATTCGCAACATCCCCACTCTAATTTTCATCAAAGACGGCAAACCCGTCGACCGCCACGTCGGCACTGCTACTAAAGCTCAACTTGCCGAGAAAATCGATGCATTGAAATAATAGTATACATCAACCCTTAATGGCAATAGTGTGCGACCGTCGGCTTGACAGTTCTTCGCTATTGCCTTTTTTGCGTTTTTATAAAATAGTATGGAAATTATCGTAATAATATGTCTGGCTGTCGTTGTAGTCACGATTATCGCAATTCTGCAACTGAGCCGAAAATTAGCTGACACAAAGTCGAAACTCTTTGCCTCGGAGGCTTCGCTCAGCGCCGAGCAGAACCGTTGCCGCGAGCTCGCCGACAACGTGGCAAAACTCGACGGCAACATCACCAAACTCAACGACCGCATTGAAAGCCTCAAAGAGGAAAACGTAAACCTCTCGCTCGACAACGCCAAGCTCACCGAGAAAATGCAGTCGTTCGACCGATTCCGCCAACAGATGGAGCAGGAAACCGAAAACCGCTTCAAAGTGCTCGCTCAGCAGATTCTCGACGCAAACACGCAATCGTTCACCAAAAGCAACGGCGAAAGCATGGCAGCTCTGCTGGCTCCGCTGCGTCAGAACATCGACAATTTCCAAAAAATGCTGCTCGAAACTCACGCCACTCACACAAAGAACTTCGGCGAACTCGAAGCATCCATTCAAGCGCTGCGCCAATCCAACACGTCAATCGGCAAAGAAGCACGCGAGCTGACGGAAGCGCTCCGCGGCAACTCGAAGGTGCAAGGCGACTGGGGCGAAATGGTGCTCGAATCGATTCTCGACAAGTCGGGCTTGATTCGCGATGAAAACTATTTCGTGCAGATGACACGCAACCCCAACGGAACACTCATCGAAGGCGAAAACAACCAACGCCTCCGCCCCGACGTCGTCGTTGTGCTGCCCGACGACAAATACATCGTCATCGATTCGAAGGTTTCGCTGACAGCCTACACCGACTATATCAACGCCGACACCGAGGAAAGTCGCGCTGAAGCTGCCGAGCGCCACGTCAAATCGGTGCGTAACCACATTAGAGAACTCAAAGGCAAAAACTATCAAGACTACGTCGGAATACGCCCCGGCAAAGGCAATCAAATCGATTTCCAACTGATGTTTATTCCCAATGAGCATGCCTACCTTACCGCTCTCAGCCTCGACAAAGGGCTCTGGCAGGAAGCTTACGACCAACGAATCGTCATCATCAGCCCCGCTCACGTCATCTCGACATTGCGTCTCGTTGCACAGCTGTGGCGCCGCGAACGCCAAGACCGCAACGCGATGAAAATCGCCGAAGAAAGCGGAAAGCTATACGACAAATTCGTCGGATTTGTCGACGACATGGCACGCGTTCAAAATGCGCTCAACAATGCGCAACGCTCGTTCGACGACGCCAAGAAAAAACTCAACGAAGGTCGTGGCAATATGTTCACCAAGTTTGAAGAGCTAAAAACACTCGGCGCGCGAGCAAACAAACAACTACCGGCGGCAAACGACGAATAACATTTGCTTATTAGCGGGATTTTCAGTAACTTCGCACATTATTTGAATTATGCTAAAGAAGTTAATTACTACAATCCTCATAGCGCTGACGTCAGTTGCGTCGATGTTCGGGCAAAACGAAGAATTTCCCGACTCGTGTAGCGTCAGCCTCGTAACGTGCTATCCCGGTCCTGTCGTGTTCGAGCTCTATGGACACACAGCCATACGCGTACGCAATGCCGACTATGACCTGGCTTACAATTTCGGTATGTTTTCGTTCTCCAAGCCGAACTTTATCTACAGCTTTGTCAAAGGCGAAACCGACTATATGCTCGGCTACACCGACTTCGAAGGCGACCGCTATCACAACTTCATCGAAGAATACCGCCATCGCGGTTCGCGAATCGTCGAGCAAGAGCTTAACCTCACTCGCCAACAAGCCGTCGACCTCTGGAAAAAACTTTGCATACTCAGTCTGCCCGAAAACAGAGAGTATCGCTACAACTACGTATACGACAACTGCGCAACCCGTCCGCGCGACATGATAGAAGACGCCGTCGGTGGCATCACCTACCCCACGCCCGCCGACACAACATTGACATTCCGCGACATTATGCGCTCCTATAGCCCGAACTATCCATGGTATCAATTCGGCATTGATTTAGTGCTCGGTCCCGGCATCGACTTCCCGGTCGACGTCCGCCAACGGCAATTTGCGCCAATTCTGCTCATGGAAGAAATGGCAGGCGCAACCTATACCGACAGCATCGGCAACCGCGTGCCCGTTGTCAAGCGCACAAACATCATCAACGAAGGTACGTCCGACGTACTGCTTCCGCCCACGCCGTGGTGGGCTTCGCCGATGACCATTGCCGTTGTAGCACTGGCGCTCGTGGCGCTAATGACACTGCACGACATACGTCGCCGCAAAGTGTCGCGTTGGTTCGACTCGCTGTGGTTCTTCATTCAAGGATTAGTCGGCTGCTTGATTGCCTTCCTCGTATTCTTTTCCGAGCACGAAGCAACCTCGCCCAACTTCCTGATAGCCTGGCTGAACCCGCTTTGCTTGCTTCCGGTAATACTAATTTGGATAAAACGCGCCGAAAAGTGGCTATTTAGCTATCATTTTATTAACTTTGCAGTCGTTTTTGGAATGACGGCATTTTGGTGGGCTTTGCCACAAACTGCCAATTCGGCGATATTCCCGCTCATCGGGGCTACGCTGCTTCGTTCCGCAAACTACTTATACATCAACCGAAAATGCAACGCGCGCAAAAGGTAAATAGAATATTAACAACGTTGGCATGCACCGTCGTGGCGATTACAGCACTATCGCAAACGGCAGGCAGGCCCACGCTCGTTGTCGGCATAACCATCGACCAGCTGCGTAGCGACTACATCGAACTGCTACGCACCCATTTCGGGCAAGGAGGATTCAACCGCTTGCTCCGCGACGGCGTGTGCATCAACAACACCACGTTCGACCTGGCGACTCCCGGACGAACCGCCGCCACCGCGCTCATCTACACCGGCGCTTACCCGAACATCAACGGCATCAGCCGACCTGCGGTCTACGACGCCGAGACGAAAACGTCGTCGCCTATCATCACCGACCGTAACTTCATCGGTAACAACACCGACGAAACATATTCGCCCGCAGCCATCAAAGTGTCGACGCTCAGCGACGAAGTACGCATCGACAACAACGGCATCGGACAAGTCTACGCCATTGCGCCCAACGCCGACCAAGCTATCATCATGGCAGGTCACGCCGCAAATGGTGCGTTCTGGATTAACGACGAATCAGGCAAATGGGCTTCGTCGACGTTCTACAAAGACTTCCCGTCGGTAGTTGCCGCGCGCAACTTCGGCGACGCTCTGCGCACACGCGTCGACACAATGAAATGGACGCCGTCGATGTCGGTCAACGACTACCCCGACGTGCCGCTCCACCGCACTTTGACGCCGTTCAAATACACCTTCACCGGTCCCGACCGCGTCCGCCGTTTCAAAGAATCGGCGTTGGTCAACACCGAAATGACCGACGTGGCTATCAGTTGCATCAACGACCTCCGTTTGGGCAACCGCGCCACTGTCGATATGATAAACATAGCCTACACGGCGGCGCCTTATCTCTACTCGGAAGACGCCGACCGCAGAATCGAAACCGAAGACAAATACATCCGACTCGACCGCGACCTGACGCGACTCTTTGCCGCTATCGACAAAGCCGTCGGTCGAAATGCCATTATCTTCGTAACTTCGACAGGCTACTTCGACAACACTTTCGCAACCGAGCCGCGTTTCAGGCTTCCCGGTGGCGAATTCTCGTCGAAAAAGGCGGTTTCGCTGCTCAACATGTATCTCATGGCAATCTACGGCAACGGCAATTGGGTTGCCGGATACAGCGATGAGCAAATCTTTCTCAACGAAAAACTCGCCAAAGACCGCAACGTCGACATCGTTGAACTGCGCACACGCTCCGGCGAGTTCCTCCGCAGAATGTCGGGCGTCAGCGAAGCATTTACTATCGACGAAATCATCAACAACCCCGTAACCGAGCAACTCCGACAATATCAAAAATCAGTCTATGCACCCACGGCAGGCGACGTCTTTTTGAACATCATCCCCGGCTGGACAATCGTCGACGACTACAACAAAACCGTAACAAAACGGCAAGTCAACGTCAACACGTTCAGCACACCGACGTTCATCTTGGCGCCTGCGGCGTCACAACAGACCATCACCTACCCCGTTGACGCTTCTGCCATAGCACCTACGGTTGCCCGACTGCTAAGAATTCGTTCGCCCAATGCCGCCAAAGCATTGCCCTTAGAACTTAAATAGTCTAACCAAAAACGAAATCTTTCACAATCGAATAATAAAAACAAACAATATGGAATTTACCAATTTTCTAAAGAAACTATTTGGCAACAAGTCGGACCGCGACCTGCGCGAAATCCGACCCATCGTTGACCAAATCAACAAAATCTACCCCGAATTGGCTCCGCTGTCGAACGACGAACTCCGTGCTCGCGTTGATGCCATTAAAGCCGACATTGCTGCAAGTAAAGCCGACAAAGAAGCCAAAATCGCCGAAATCAAAGAGCAAATCGAGACTCTCGACTACGACAAACGCGAACCGCTCTGGGACGAAATCGACAAAATCAAAAAAGACATTCTCGACATTCTCGAGCAACAACTCGACAAGCACCTTCCCGAAGTGTTTGCCATCGTGCGCGAAACGGCTCGCCGTTTCAAAGAGAATCCCACTCTCGAAGTGACCGCCACACAATTCGACCGCGAACTCGCCGCTCAAGGCAAAGACTTCATCACCATCGACGGCGACAAAGCTATTTGGCAAAACCACTGGATGGCAGGCGGCAACGAGATTACTTGGGACATGGTTCACTACGACGTCCAACTCATCGGCGGTATCGCACTCCACAAAGGCAAAATCTCCGAAATGGCTACCGGCGAAGGTAAGACCCTCGTGGCTACCCTCCCGGTGTTCCTGAACGCACTGACCGGAAACGGCGTCCACATGGTGACCGTCAACGACTACCTGTCGAAGCGCGACTCCGAATGGATGGGTCCACTATACCAATTCCACGGACTCTCGGTCGACTGCATCGACAAGCATCAACCTAACTCCGTCGAGCGCCGCAACGCATACAATGCCGACATCACATTCGGTACGAACAACGAATTCGGCTTCGACTACCTTCGCGACAACATGGCGATGCTCCCTGAAGAACTCGTTCAACGCTCGCACAACTACGCCATCGTCGACGAGGTCGACTCCGTGCTCATCGACGACGCTCGTACCCCGCTCATCATATCCGGTCCCGTGCCTAAAGGCGAAGACCAAATGTTTATGGACTTCAAGCCGAACGTCGAAAAGGTGTTCAACGCACAGAAATCGCTCGTAACATCTATCCTCGTCGAAGCAAAACAGAAACTCGCTTCCGACGACAAAGAAGTGCACAAAGAAGGCGAACTCCTGCTCTTCCGCGCGTTCAAAGGTCTTCCCAAATATCAACCGCTCATCAAGTTCTTGAGCAACGAGGGCAACAAGTCGTTGCTGCTTGCCACCGAGGCATTCTACATGCAAGACAACAACCGTCAAATGCCCACGGTCACCGACCCGCTCTACTTCATCATCGACGAGAAAAACCGCACAATCGAGTTGACCGACAAGGGTATCGACGTGCTCACCGGCTCGAGCGACGACCCGCAATTCTTCGTCCTCCCCAACATCGCAGAGCAACTCTCTAACCTCGAAAACGAGACACTCTCCGCCGAAGAAAAGCAAGAGAAAAAAGAAGCGCTCCTTCAAAACTACTCAGTCAAGGCAGAACGCGTCCACACCGTCAACCAACTACTCAAAGCATACACCCTCTTCGACCGCGACGTCGAATACGTTATCGACGACAACAAGATTAAGATTGTCGACGAGCAAACAGGTCGTATCATGGAAGGTCGCCGCTACAGCGACGGTCTCCACCAAGCCATCGAGGCTAAGGAAGGCGTGAAAGTCGAGGCTGCCACTCAGACATTCGCAACCATCACCCTGCAAAACTACTTCCGCATGTACCACAAACTCTCGGGTATGACCGGTACGGCAGAAACCGAAGCAGGCGAATTCTGGGACATCTACAAACTTGACGTTGTAACGATTCCGACCAACAAGCCGGTGGCACGTATCGACCGCGACGACCGCGTCTACAAGACAAAACGTGCAAAATACAATGCCGTTATCGAAGAAATCCAAGAAATGGTACAACAAGGACGACCGGTGCTTGTCGGAACTACCTCGGTAGAAATCTCCGAACTTCTTAGCCGTATGCTTACGATTCGTCACATCCAGCACAACGTGCTCAACGCAAAGTTGCACCAACGCGAAGCCGAAATCGTTGCACAAGCCGGACAACGCGCCGTGGTGACCATCGCCACCAACATGGCAGGTCGTGGTACCGACATCAAGTTGAGTCCCGAAGTTAAGGCTGCCGGCGGTTTGGCTATCATCGGTACCGAACGCCACGAATCACGCCGCGTCGACCGTCAGCTGCGCGGTCGTGCCGGACGTCAAGGCGACCCGGGTTCGTCGGTGTTCTACGTGTCGTTCGAAGACACCGTTATGCGTCTGTTCGCTTCCGACAAGGTCGTCAAACTCCTCGACCGACTCGGACTCAAAGAAGAAGACCGCATCGAATCACCTATGGTAAGCCGCTCTATCGAAAATGCGCAAAAACGCGTCGAAGAGAACAACTTCGGCATACGTAAGCGCTTGCTCGAATACGACGACGTGATGAACGCTCAACGCAAGGTGGTCTACGAACGTCGCCACCACGCTCTTATCGGCGAGCGTATCGGTATTGACATTATGAACATGATTTACGACACAATCGAAAACATCGTCAATGCCTACGGCGAAAAAGACGGCTACGAAGATTTGCGCCTCGACGTGTTCAAGAACCTCTGCATCGAGATGCCTTTCGACGAAGCTAAATACCTCAAAATGTCTGCCGAAGACCAAGTGGCTGAAATCTACGACGCTGCAATTTCGGCATTCAACCGCAAGGCTGAAAAGATGATAGAAGTGTCGACGCCAATCATCAAATCGATTGTCGAAGAACACGGCGGAAAAGGTATGGTGCGCGTGCCAATCACCGACGGTCGCCGCGTCTACGGCATCAACGTCGACCTCGAAGAATGCTACAACTCCGGCTGCAAATTGATTCCGAAGGCTTGGCAAAAAGCTATGTTGCTTATGTCGATCGACGAATCGTGGAAAGAGCACCTTCGCGAACTCGACGACCTCAAGCAAGCCGTTCAAAACGCTTCCTACGAGCAGAAAGACCCGTTGCTCATCTACAAGCTCGAGTCGTTCAAGCTCTTCAAGAATATGGTAAACGGCATGAACGCAAAAGCCGTTTCAATCCTTATGCGCGGACAAATTCCGAATCTGCAACCGGCTGAGCAACAACAACCACAATCCAACTCGACAACATCGGTGTCGTCGCGTCAACCGTCAGCAGCTCCGGTTTCGCCCCTCGGTCCCGGCGCAATGCCCGCTCGCAGACCCAATCCCGGCTACACTGCCCACAAAGAAGAATATCCGGGTCAAGATGCGCAACGTCAAGCAATGCGCGGTCCGCAAGGTCACCAGGTAACGAATCCTATTATTGCCGAAAAGAAAGTCGGTCGCAACGACCCATGTCCTTGCGGCAGCGGCAAGAAGTACAAAAACTGCCACGGCAAAGGTTTGTAATAGATAAAACCGACACAACAGTAAAGGTGTGCCACTTCAACCGCGGCACACCTTTTTATTTTACACAAAATCCAAATAATT
>JBJEDO010000071.1:0-4076 GCA_051872155.1 Candidatus Limisoma sp. | reverse complement strand
GCTCCTCGGCTGCCTTTGTAGCCTTGGCAATCATATTGTCGACGAACTTGTCAACGTCGGTGCTGTCCATCCCGGACTCATTGTCGAGATATCTTGCGGTGCGCTCCGGGGTCACTTGAGAGAAGTCCGGCTCTTTACCGACTTCGCCGTCGCCGTATTCAACCTCGCGCATGGGCATCGCATCTGCGCCATCCTCTGCTTTTTGTATAAGCCTTTGCGCCGCTTCCGGTTTCATTTCGACTCCGTCATAGTGACCTTCTCCTAAGACTGCAATATCGGCAAAATATCTTTCACCATTCGTGCGAATTTTCTTTACTCTTATCTTAGAAGTAGTAGTTGCTAAAAACTCATCAAAACCATCATCTTCCGGGTCTAATATAAAATTTTCCGATTTTGCCTCGATACCACCAAGTGATACTCGTTTTACTTTACCATCTTTTCTAGACCTACGGTATAGGCTGAATAGAAATGTTGTAATGCCATCTTTATCGGTTGTACCAGCAACAGTAACCTCGCCATCGTAATGTTGATTTTCAGATTCTACTTGTGTTTCAGCTTCTTTAACACCTTCTCTTTGGCTTGATTCTAATTTTCCACTACCTTTGTCAATAGAAGGAGACATATCGGTGCTTTGAGGAGTTACTCCCGAGTCCTTTGTTGCAGTCTCGGTCTTTGTCGGCTGCACATAGTCCAAACCTTGCTGCTCGACCGAAGCAGTAGTCGCATTTTTCGGAGTGCGCCAAAGTACTTTTCCTTCAGTCATAAGTCGCAATATCCTATTGTGGCTTTTTTCTTGGTTTGATACCACAACTTCAAGTCCATCCTTACTAACTGTAATTGACGTGAAGTAATAGTACCGACTACCATCTGCTTTCTTGAAAGCCTTAACAAACACATAAGACGAATTGCGCTCGGCAATGTCGCCGTCTTTGGCCTTGCTTGAGTCCTCAATTATAATATCCGGTTCTTCAAGTGTAGGCTTAATCATTCCCAATTTACCATTACGACCTTGTCGCATTAGTTTTGTAAACTGGTTTTCTCCCATCTTAACCACACCAATAGGAGTTATTACACGTCCATCTTCGCCAAATTGTGCGTCCCAATTCTCAATGGTAAGTTCAAGTTCCGGCGCAACCTTCGCTCGTCCCTCCATTTGAGCAATAAAAGATATAGCCTCTTCTTGAGTAAATATCTGAGTTCCGTCCGTGCTTCCCACACTTCGTTCTTCCTCATTCTCGGAAGCCTCTGCCTCTCGTCCCTCTTCACTCGTCCCTCGTCCCTCGACAACCTCTTCCTTGGGTCTTGCGCCAAGCTTCACGAATTCGTCGGCTGTAAGCTCAGTGATGTAGCCACGACCGAACGTCCTCGGCTGCTCGCTACCTTCGGTAATCGGGTCGCTTGTCCACACCGTCAGCTTGTCGCCTTCGCGGTCTACGACTACCGCTGCTTTAACCCACAAAAAGCGAGCTTAGAGCACGATTTTGTAGACCTTGTCGGCTTGAAGGAGGTATACTCCT
The DNA here is from genome assembly GCA_051872155.1 of Candidatus Limisoma sp. GTDB lineage: Bacteria > Bacteroidota > Bacteroidia > Bacteroidales > Muribaculaceae > Limisoma. The sequence continues at coordinate 2,559 of JBJEDO010000071.1, read as the reverse complement.
CGAGGTGCGGATATTGTTGTCGAAGTAGTCGATTGAATGAGTGCGCCACTCAGATTGTAAAGATTTACCATCCCGCTCCAGCCCGACAAGCGAATTACGCCATTGCGAGCAGTTACTGTAACTGCCGAAGTGTCGACGTTGTTTATCCCGCCATCGTGGATGCTGAGAAAGTCGCACCACACATCGGCTTGTCGATAAAGTTCGACGCTCTCGTTCGGTACGATTAGTTGACAATTTGTCTTGTCGACATATTCAAATACATCGGCATCGATAGCAATCGGTTGCGCAATGTTGCAATAGAGTTTTTGCAACTGCGTGCAACCGTAGAATGCCTTAGAGCCGATGGTTTCGACTCCGGCGCCTATAGTAAAGTCCACCAATTTAGAATTGCCGTAGAAGCATCTTTCGCCGACCGATTTAGTCGTTTCAGGCAAACTTAGCGAAACGATTTCATAGCAATTGTTAAAAGCATCGTCGCCAACCTCTACGAGGCTATTGGGCAATGTAATACCCAAAAAAGATGTGCAGTCTTTAAAGGCTCGTGTTCCAATTTTAGTAAGGTGTCCGGCTTCAAATGAAACGATACGCAAACCGGAGCAGAGTTCGAACGCAGCGTCGCCAATCTCTTCAACGCGAGACAATCCCACTTCTTCCAAATCGGCGCACGACGCAAAAGCCTCGGTGGCAATAGAAGTGACTGTCTGCGGTGCTATATAGAGTGAAGAATGAGCATTCGGGAAACGAATCAGTGTAGTTTTATCCTTATTAAATAGTATTCCGTCTTCCGACGAAAAGTTTGCATTATTTTCCGACACGACGAAATTCCGAATTGCCGTACAATGATAGAACGGACGCTCCTTGAATGTCGATGTGTTGTCGCCGAGTTGCACAGTGTGGAGTGATTCGCAACTGGCAAACGCTTCAAGACCTACTGTTGTGACGTTATTATCCAAAACAATTTCGGTGAGGTTTTCGCATCCGGCAAAGGCATGGTCGCCGATTGTAGTTACTGTCGGATATGTGGAATAGACCGAATTCTTGGCATTCGGATAAGCCAACAACACTGTTCCGTCTTTGCTCAACAAAGTGCCGTCGGGTGTCGCAAAACTCTGATTATCCGCATAAGCGGTAAAATATGTCATATTCGGACATCCTGAGAAAGCCATATCGCCAATCGCCGTCAACGAGTTGGGTAGAATCAAGTGGTGTAGACCGGATTCGGAAAAGGCGCGTTCGCCTATCGATTGCAATTTTGACGGAAGTTGTAGTGCAGTAAGCCCCTCACAGCCTGCAAAAGCGGCATCGCCGATAGAAGTGATTGCCGACGGCAGGTTGATTTTCTGCATTGCCTCGCATTTGGTAAATGCCCATTCTTTTATGACGTTTATCGTTTCCGGCAATTTTACACTGTCGACAAGGTAGCAACCGCTCATCGCCCAATCGCCAATCGCCGTAACCGTGTATTCGGTATCGTTGTAGGTAGTTTTCTCCGGGATAACGACGTAGCCGCTGTACACTTCGCCCTGACCGCCCGTCACTTCTACCTCGGTTGGCGATATAATATTGTAATAAATTCCATCAACAATAAAATCTTCCGACTTCACCGATGCTACCGAAAGCGAAATCGCTACGAGTGCAATAATGGTTTTGATAGATGCATTACGTTTCATATTTTTAATGAGTTGCCTTATACCAATCTGTAGATTGTTTCTCCGATGCCCAACGGTGTTCGCTCGGGTCGGATATTGTTATTCCTGAATATTCCACTATGTCGAAAGCCCCGAAGCTCGACGAATAGAGTTGCGGTGTGCAAGCCGTATAGAGCACTGTTTTGCCGAGCTGAACGTCGAAAGCATTCATCAGTGCGGCATCGTCGCAGAGTTGATTGATGTAACTTCGGCAATCTAAGAAAATCGCCGGATTATATCCGTCAAGCTTTTGTACATATTTCAGTTTCGACGAATCGAACGTGTAGTCGCTGTTGATTCGCTTCACCACCGAAGCCAAGCCTTCTATTTGTCGGCAATCGATAACTGAAAGCGCGCCGTAAGGCTTGCTGTAGTGCGAATAGTAGTCGTAGAACCCGTCAACGAGGGCTTTATAGTTCGGCTTGCCCAGCAAGTACTGTCCGACTGTTGCATACGGAAGACCTCTTGCCATTATTTCGCTTGTCGAGGCTATCAGATAGTCGGTTGCGCCACGCAGTATGTAGGAAGTTTCGACGTTTGCCATATAACAGTCGTCGAAGAGTATATATTCCATTTTTATTCCGTTGTTGGTTATACTTGCCGCCAACGTCGACAGCTCTGTTTGGCATTCCGCTGTTCTGCCTCCAAAAAACCGCGTCAAGCATCCCTGACCTTCCCAGTGATATTTGTAATTGTTAGTGTCGATGGTGCGGCTACCGGCATCAACGCTTATCCAACCCAAGCCGTGGCAGCCGATTATCAGCGAATACGATTCCGCCGGCGCAAATGCCTTGAAGTCGGCAAAAATCTTTGTCAAGCCGGACTCAGTAGTATACTCATTGTTGTTGAACTTATAATTTTTTAGCGTCTT
>JBJEDO010000070.1:0-4078 GCA_051872155.1 Candidatus Limisoma sp. | reverse complement strand
CAAGGAGAGATCCGGACTCGATATAATCAAATCGGTGCTCTTCTACAAGAAACTTTATCGCAGTCCTTGCTTTCGGGCATTCTTGAATCTCGTCGAAGAACACAAGGGTTTTGCCCTCGACAAAGGGACCGAATCCCATTGCTGATAGGTTCGTGATGATAGCTTGCGTTGTCAAGTTGCCGTCGAAAGCCATCGCAGCCATTGGATGTTTTACAAAATTTACCTCAACGAGGTGCTCATAATGAGCCTTGGCAAACTCCCTTATTGCTGTGGTTTTTCCTACTTGTCTTGCTCCGAATATCAATGGCGCTTTGTAATGACCTGATTGATGCCATTTTACGAGCTTGTTTAATACCTTTCTTTTTAGCATGATTACAACTTTTTTTCCACTGTTTCGGCAGCAAAATTACAACTTTTTTCCAATAAAATCAAGTGTATTTTACAACTTTTCGCCAGGGTTTTTGGCGCGGAATTACAACTTTTCGCCAGTGTTTTGGGTGCGTAATTACAACTTTTTGCCAAATTTGTTGTGTTACGCAGATGCATCCGGCGATAAACGCTCCACGATAAACGATAAACGCTTTGCTCGTCTCGGTGCGACCGGGCAGTCGATGGTATCTGGTTGCAAAGTCTCCGACTTAGCATTGCCAATGAGCAAAATCTATACAATTTAGCTCATTGGGTTGATTATCAGTCGCCTCCCCATCTAGCCGCAAGCGGCAAGATGGGGTTACCCGAGTGCCGCAAGCTCTTCGAGCTAGCATCTTGACGATAACCCTATTTTCTCTGCACCCATGCTCGGTCGCACCGAGGCGCATACCTACGAATGCCGGCGCAGTGTTGCCTATGAATTAGAAAGAAAATGCCCGAAAGTTGCCTATGACTTAAAAAGAAAACGCCCGAAAGTTGCCTATGAATTAGAAATAAAATGCCCAAAAGTTGCCTATGAATTAGAAAGAAAATGCCCAAAAGTTGCCTATGAATTAGAAAATTGTGCTAATTTTGTATCAGAATAAGTATTGCGCCGAAAGGCGGAGATTATACTTTCAGAATAATTAAACAACTACAAGAAATGGATAACGGACGCCTATTCTCTATATTGATTCCCTCGTGGAACAACCTCGAATTTCTGCGCATCTGCATAGACAGCATTCGCAAGAACTCTACTTTTGAACATCAGATAATCGTGCATGTCAACGACGGGAGCGATGGAACTCTTGAGTGGGTGAAGGCTGAAGGTCTGGACTATACCCATTCGCCGGAGAATATCGGAGTGTGTATGTCGATGAACATGATGAGGACGAAGGTAGCTACTGACTATATGGTGTTTGTCAACGACGATATGTATGTTCTGCCCGGGTGGGACAAGTATCTATACGACGAGATAAAGGCGATGCCCGACAACCGTTTCTTCCTTTCTGCGACTACTATACAGCCGTTTACAAGTGGCAAGAACATAATTCTTGCAAATTATGGCGATACGAAAGCGACATTTCGAGAGAAAGAACTGTTGGTAGAATATGAAAAGTATGAGATGGCGGATTGGGCAGGTGCAACGCTGCCGCCGAACGTCGTTCACCGCGACGTGTGGGACCTCGTTGGCGGATATAGCGTGGAGCTGTCGCCAGGGATGTACAGCGACCCGGACTTCACGGCAAAACTCTATCTATGTGGCGTAAGACATTACAAGGGGTTGGGAAAGAGTAGAGTATATCATTTCGAGACAAAATCGACGACAAGGATAAAGAAAAACGAAGGAAGGATGCAGTTCTTGTTGAAGTGGGGTATGACGAATTCGGTATTCAGAAAGACGTTTACGCACAAGAATGAAGACTATTCGCTACTCTTCGACGAGCAGCCGTCGATGACTCGGCGTCTGAGGATGAGCCTTCTCACCTCGCGGCTGAAAGCCATTGTCTGGCTTCTGTATAAAGACTTCGGTCCGCTCTGGAAATTCTGGAAATAAGAAAAGTCGGAACTTTTTTATTGTATTTGTCTATTTCAGCGTTGCTACTTGTTTGATGATTTCGATCATGAGGGTGTAGGCTTCTTCCATCTCCGACAAGTCGGCATATTCGTTGGTGGTGTGGACTTTGTGTTGTCCGGTGAAGACGCACATGCCGCCTTTGAGGCCTTTTGCGGCAAACATCGATGCCGTTGTGCCTCCGCGCTCCGGCACAAACTTAATATCTTTTCCGACCTTCGCTGCCGCCGATAGAACCACGTCCTTTATGCCGGGATAGAGTGTGTAGGCTACGTTTTCGTATTGCAGTATGTCGCAAACAATCTCATGGCGCACGTTGGGATGCTTTCGAGCGACGTCGGCAAGTGCTTCCTTGAGTAGACGGTCGAACAATTCGCCTTCCGCCTTGTCGAAGTAGCGTATGCGACTCATCACCGTTACGTCCATCTGTTTGGGCTTCTGCTCGAAATTCCAAGGATGGATGTAGCCTTGTTTTCCTTCTGTATTCTCCGGGCGATATTCCACGGGGATGTAGGCAATGAACGTCGCTGCGGCAGCCACGGCGTCGCCAAAGCCTTCTGCTTTCGCATTGCCCGGGTGGGCATCCTTGCCGATAAAGCGCACGTCAAATCTGCGGGCAGTGAAATTGCTGTCGGTCACGTCGCAGTTGCCCTCGCCGTCGAGGTCAAACAGAATGTCGGGCGAGAATATTGTCGAGTCGATAGCATCTGCGGCGCGCCCGACGTCCTCGTTAGGGCAGAACGCAAATTGCATAACGCCGTGCTTTATCGACTTGTCGGTCAGCAGGGCGCGAATAAGTTGTACGGCTATCGTGCAGCCGCATTTGTCGTCGGCGCCGAGCAGCGTTGTGCCGTCGGTGCGCACAATCGTGTGACCGTTGAGCGTGTCGACTATCGGGCGTATATTTGTGCCGAGCTGTTCCGGAGTGACGTCAAGGTGGCAGCTGATGCCCATCGACGGACACGCCTTTTTCGTGTTTGCCGGAATCGTGACGTAGAGGTACGTTTCGTCGGAGAGGCGAATGTCGACTCCGGCGACTTTCGACCGCGAAACAGCGTCCTCGATGTCTGCCTTCAGTGTCAATGCCATTTTGCGCTGACCCTGAGTGCAGATGCTGTCGTCGTGCGACTGACTGTCGATTGCGGCATACTTGACAAACGTTTCAAGCATACTCTTTTGAACGTCGCTTTGTGCGGCTACGCCAAGCGATACGGTAAGTGCCAGAGTGGCAAGGATGTGTTTCATATTATAATGTGTTTAAGTTTTAATATCTGTTGTGTTTCAAAATTTTCGCTGTTCGCCGATGTCGAGTGCGTCGGATTGTTCGGGTTGATGGAATTACGTGCCTTGTTTACGGTTTTGCAGTTAATGATTAACGGATAGGCTGTCGCATAGCAGTTGCCGAATTTCCTCTTGCGTTGGCAGATAAGTCATGTATTTTGCGGCAAATATTTGATTTTCTCCTTCCGGCAGCGTGTATTTTACTACGGCATCGTTTTTTTCTGCACAAAGTACGATACCCACCGGAGGATTGTCTCCCGGATTTATCATCTCCCGTGTATAGTAGTTGACATACATCTGCATTTGCCCTAAATCCTGGTGAGTTAGCTCATCTATCTTCAGGTCGATCAGAACATAACATCTAGCGGGGATGTTGTAGAAAACGAGGTCGATGTAGAAGTGCTTGTCGCCCAAAGAGATGCGTTTCTGTCGGGCTACAAATGAATAACCGCGTCCCAGTTCGAGCAGGAAATGTTGCAGTTTGCTGATGAGCATTTGTTCGAGGTCGCCTTCAAGAAAATGATCTCCCTGCCTTATGCCGAGAAATTCAAGGATAAATGGGTCATGGATTATCTCGCGAGGTTGCAAGGTCCTTGGGGCAGTCTGCTCTATCTCTTTTCTGACTGCATCTTTGTCGCGGCTTGCCAGCATCCTTTCGTAGTACATCGTGTTGATTTGACGTTCCAATTGGCGTACACTCCAGTTTGCAGAGGCGCATTCCTGTATATAATACTCACGGGCTGCTTCATTTTGTACTCTCCTTAATTCCGCAACACTATTATAAATTTAACTTTTTAAGTACCTGAGCAACAA
>JBJEDO010000069.1:0-18712 GCA_051872155.1 Candidatus Limisoma sp. | reverse complement strand
CAGAACATTTTCATTTACTTTGGCGACTTCTAAATTGTCATGAGGGTTTCATTTTGACAAAATTTTATGTTATTAAAAAAGATTAATAATATGGATTGTTTTGCAAATATACAAAATAATATTAAAAATTGCAACCAAATTGCTCTTTCCACTTTCGGATTTTTGTACTATTGTTTGAAGTTGATGAACTCGGTCATCGACGCTTTGTAAAGGTTGCCGTAGTTGTCATCGTTGTAGACCATAACATGGCTGCCCACAGTATTGATGAAAAGTCGGTAATAAAGGTCGCGCAAGGCAATGTTACGGTCTTCCGATATCTGCTCGATGAAAGTAGAAGAGAATCGGTTGCTCATCCACACCTTTAGTTGCTCGTTGAAGATGTCAGCCTTCGACGTTTCATCGCCGTTTGCGGCTGTGATGTAGAGCATTCCGGGAATACCGACGCATTGCTCAAGCACACCGCCCGAGAAACACGACTCAACCATCATAAGGAGTTTGCGGTAACGCTTATTTTCCGCCATTAGACGTAGCGCGGCAGAGAGATTCGAGCCGGTCAGAGCGCGTCGTTCGTCGTTGTAGCATAATGCTCCCGGTGTGCCGTGTCCGCTCCAGAAAACGAATACGTTGTCGTTTTCGGTCGATTCGACAACAGTAGGTGTTCGATCGGTTTTTACACCTTTTAGGATGTTTAGAATATCATCGCTGCAAAGATTCGACGTCTTGTAGTCGATTTTTACGTTTTGGTACACGTTGTTGCCACCCGGAGTCACTTGTATCACGCCGGGATTGGTATTTGACGGATTGAGGGCTATGTCGTCTTCCACAATCAGTATAATGCTATCGTCGTCATAGCCATACGACTTGAGCAACTGATAGACGGCAAGCACGTCGGCTTGATGGCGATAGTTAGTCCACCCGGTCGAAGATGCAATCAGAACGGCTTTGTTTCCCTTGTGTTCGGGGTAGGAAAACGTGCCGGAGTCGGTAAATTCTTGCATATGAGATGCTTTCCAGTTCCAGCCTGCCAGGGTGGCATCGGTGCGGTTGCCTCCGTCGCTGGTGTTGTAGTCCAGAATTATGTATCTGCCGTTGTAGACCTTGTAGTTGTAGTATGTGGTGTTGAGCACGTTTGTGAACACCTTCGAGTCGAATGTCATTGCGCCCGATGCCCCACGTATTGTTGGGAAAGAGCCTGCCGAAAGAGCGTCGACTACCAACCGCATGTCTTCGCCCATCCAACTGCCCATATTAAGACCCGTTCCCGACACTATCTTTCGCAGTGAGTTCATAAACGATTCTTCCGGGTTGAGCAACTGATCCCAAGCGGTGTAGCCTATGAGCATGGCTGCATCGTATAGTTGAGCCTCGCCGGTGGTCGGGTCGCAGTCGAAAAAAGTCTTGTAGGAAATGTCGAAGCCCGACACCGGATTTGCTCCGAATGCAACGCCCTCAATACCTTCGGCAGTGTCGTCAAGCAAGTTTAGCACGTCGACTCCGTAGGCTGTATCGGAGAAAAGTAGCCGTGGCGCTTTGCCGGCTGCGTCCTGATGCTCATTGCGAGCGTTAACAATCGGGGCAATGTCGGCGATGTCGGAGGGTGCGCACATTATGTAGTCGGCACCTGAAGCCATTGCCTCGCAAGCCACAGCCTTGAGGTTTTCGTCGTTGTATCGGAACAGTCCCTTGGTTATGAGTCCAAGTTCTTTGGCTTGGAATCCGAACCAATCGATAAAAGTCTTGCCATAGTCGTCATTGTCTTTTGCGATTAGCGCCACGCTCTTTCCGCCGTAGTTGATGGCTTTCGACATAAGTACCTCTGATTGTGTGATGTCGGTTTCGGTCATCGCCCAGAGTCTGCCTGTTGAGGCATATGCCCTGACAAGTTCCTCACAAGTGGCGAGGGTGAAAAGCGGTTTGCCACTCATGCAAATCTTTGAGGCGAGTGTGCGTGCGCTGCTTGAATACAGTCCGCCAATCACTGCATAGACATCCTCGCGCTCCGCCAACGTAGAGGCTAATTCGTCGAGGTCGCTGCTTAGTTCTTCGTAGTATTCAAACTTCAACTTAACGCCTTGCTGCTGATTGTGGAATGCGGAATTGAAGTTTGAAGCAAAGAGCCCGAGGCAGCGTTGCCAATGGTCGCTCATGCCTCTCTCTTGCGGAAGAACAACGGCGACAGTGTATTCCTCCCAATGCTTATCGTCGATGCTCGACGCCGACGAGTCGTCGCTACACGATGCCATTTGTGCGGCAATTAGGAGCATTATCAATATGTATGTGAGATTTCTCATATGATTTTCTTTTCCTTATTGATGGCGTCCTGCCGATGTGATTCCACTATATCTTTGTATGCCGATTCATAAGTTGGTGCAAGCACCCAGTCGATGTAGCCGCTTTCCAAATCGTAGACTTTTGTTGCCGGAAGTTCCTTAGAGTCGAGCCATAGCGTGAGATACTCATATATTAGCCTGTCGATGTGCTTGATGACGCATCCGGTGATGCGGTTCGACAGAGCCGACTGGTCGGTGTCCATTCCGGCGAGTAGCGGACAGCGGTCAAACTCTCGTGAATATCTGTAGATGCCCGAATTGGAGCCCCCGGCTACGGGGAAGATGAATCCGTAGTTAGTTGCCCAGTCTGACATCTTCCTGTAAGCCATAGCGGCTGATGTATATCCGGTCCAGTCGTCGGCAAGATATTCCACCGGACATTCTTTGCCGAACCCGTCACGAAATCCGTCGGCGGCAAGCGCGATAGGGCTGTCGGTAGGATTGGCAAGCACTACGAGGGCATCACTCTCTCCGCAAGCCTCGGCAGCAGTGACTCCGGCAAGGTAGGATGCTCCATACATACATATCTGAAACGACGATACGCCTTCGCAGAATTCCTTTCGGCTTTCGAAAACAAGTACGCGCTTGTTTGGCGGCAGCGATATGTCGGTGAGTTCTCGCGTCACTAAATCATCGTAGTCGCTGCTGGCAAAGACAAAGAGCACCGGAATGTTGCTTGCCGGACGCTCAACCCAGTCGGTGAAGATTTTCTCCGACTCCTCAAATCTGTCCGGAGAATACATGAAAACATCCACACTCGGGTTCTCTTTCTTGAAACGCTGTAAACCCTCCAGTATGCAGTCGTTGTAACTCATATCGCCCAAGCCTCCCGGTGAAAACAGGAAGACTATTTGCGGAGTTTCTTCCGATAGCTGCGGTTCGTCTTGTCCTGCGCACGACAAAAGTGATGCCGCAAGCAAGATTGACAGTATTATCGTTGTAAATATTTTGGAGGTTTCGATATTCATATGTTGAGGATTATCGTGCCGTGCGGTCGGCGTTTTGTCCGCGTTATAACTAACGTCAAGCAAAGATACATAAAAAATATGTTTTCCCGATTTTTTCTCAGGCTTTTCCCGATACTCCCTAACAATTTCTATCGTCAGACCATTTTGATGTCGTCGATGCGCACAATTTTGTTGATGATGGCGTAGATGGTCAGTCCCGCCGGAGAATGTATCTGCAACTTGCTGCAGATGTTGCGTCGGTGCGTCGTTACCGTATGCACCGACAAGAATAGTTGGTCGGCGATTTCTTTGTTGGAAAGACCTTTTGCAACGCACGCAATGATCTCCTTTTCGCGGCGTGACAGCGTTTCCGGCTTGTCGACATCAGCATCGACTGTCACCGCGTCGCATTCGGCGCAGCCCGTCTTGGCAACTTCTTCCTCCAGACGCTCCACTGCCGGAACAAACAGACAGTCTTCGACGCGGCAGTGCATATTCAGGTCCAGCTCGCAGTTGATGATGTCGAAGAGCACCGAGTTGAGCGCATCGTTGTTCTTGCCCGGGTAGTAGCGTATGATGATGTCTTTCAGTTCTTTAAGTTTTACGCTTATCGAATTGTGTTTGTCGGCAAACGTTCGGATAGTATACTCCTTATTATATTTGCCTTGCAGCAGACTGCCGACGTAGGCAAACACACGCTTATCCTCGTAAGCCATATGCTTGCGCACTTCGCCCACGTAGTTGTCGTAGAATTGCAGAATCAGCAGCGCCACCTCGTCGTTACCCGAGCAATCGATAGCCTCAATGATGCGACGGCGAATCGTCGGCAAGTTGTAGTCGAGAAAATACGTGTGAGCGCGTTTGAGGTAATCGATGAGCGAGGGTAGGTTGATGCTGTGCTCGTCGACGTAGTTGCCGGAGCAGAAATTCGACACGGCGAGAAAAGTCCCGCAGTCGACGCCTTGCTCTTCGCAAATTTCGCCAACCGTCTTTTCGCCGAAACCCAACGCAATACCGAAACGGCTCATAACCATCAGGATTGAGCTGTTTGTGCTAATTACGTCGCGTAGCTTGTCGCCGCTTTTATAAGAGCCGGAATTATCCATTTTACATATTTTTCTGCAAAATTACACCATCCAACCCGCTTTGTCAATACCTAAAAATGATGATTTTTGTTTATTTTAGTGCACATTTTGTTATATTTAATGTTGCAAATTTAGTACTAAAATAAACTATTTGCAAATTTATCACGTTTTTTGCGATATTCGGGCGGCGCAAAAAAAATTCTGCGCCGATGTCGGCACAGGACCTGTGGAGATGGAGAGATTCGAACTCTCGTCCAAACGCGGAACTAATATGCTTTCTACACGCTTAGTTTCGACTTGATTGTCGGCAGCGGACAGGCTCAAAACTACCAATCCGGGGCTTATCCCGTAAATTTTCAGCCACGCACCCGGGAGCAGCGTGTCTTATCTCTGAATTTCCTTGCACCACCTTATCGAAACGTCTCAGAGAGGGGCAATCGGGTGATGTCTCGTTTCTACCACTGTGGCAGAAATAAAGCTAACTTACTGTACTTCGGTTAGGCAGCGAGAGCGTAGTTATTTTCGCCAGTTAAATTGTTGATGTCGTGTATTATAGAGACAGCCATCATCGCTCTGCGTGCTTACATACCACCTCTACGCGCTGTCAAAACCGGTCATCCCCGTCATTCTTTGAACTGCCTCGTGGGTAGTGGCTGCAAAAGTAATAATGCCGTTGCGGTTTTCCAAATTTTTGTACGATTATTTTTTTATATTTTTCAATCAATTCGCTATCCGAGAGCGTGATAGTGGCGCAAAACTGCCTCATAGAGATTAAAATTTGCAAAATTGTGCCTGATTTAGTATATTTTAACTGTATTCAATGCAGCAAAACGGCGATTCGTTTGTTATAGGGTTAAGTGTGGGTATTATTATGTGTTTGGGCAGGATACCTTTATGGTGCCTGCCCTTTTTTAAACAAACTCGCTAAATAACTAAGTGATATGAAGATAAAAAATTTGATTTTAGCACTCTCAGTGGCATTAACGGTTGCATCGTGTAGCTCAAAAAAGCAAGTCGTAGAAACTCCCGAAGCAGGGGAAAAGAAAACGGTAGTAACTACGTTAGACGGCGAATGGGACGTCGTTGCAGTGCGTAGCCGCGTTGTCGAAACCGAGGCGGGCGAGCAGTTGCCTTACGTTGGGTTTGACCTCCGCTCGAAGCGCGCATATGGCTACGGCGGTTGCAATCGCATCCAGTCGACGCTGGAAGTCAACTCTGCGGAACATTCGTTGCATTTCGGCTACCCGACAACGACGTTGATGTCGTGTGACAAGATGGACCTTGAGCAGTCGATTCTGTCGGCTATGTACGATGTCCGTTCGTATAAGTTTATCGGCGACGGCGTTGTTTTGATTAGCCAAGACGGAGATCAGGTCGTTACGCTTCGTCGCAAGTCGACCTACGTCGACCGCACGTCGCTCGACGGCACGTGGAACATTGTGAAGGTGCTCGGCGAGATGGTATCGAAGAAGATGCAGACGCGTCCGGAGTTGACGTTTGCCACAGCCGACGGTCGCATCTCGGGTAATGCCGGCTGCAATCGCATCAACGGCGAGGTAAAGTTCGACGACGCAAGCCGCAACGTGATTCGTTTCGACAACGTTGCATCGACGCGTATGATGTGTCCCGACATGACTACCGAGCAGAATGTGCTTGCCGCACTGAGCATGGCTCGCTTTTTCGGCGAATTGCCTAACGGTAATCTCAGCATTTTCGGCACCGACGGACGCACGCTCCTCGAATTGTCGAAGGTCGAATAGTTCGATTTAACTATATTTCAATCGTGGCGAGTGCTGATTCGTTCGGCGCTCGCTATTGTTTTTGGCTGAACGCACTAAATTTCGTAATTTTGCACGTCAATAAACAGACTTTTAGAACAGAATATGGAACAGCAGCAACCGATATTGATTGACGTAGAGCGCGTCGTTCGTGCCAAAATTCCGGGATATGCACGGTTTATCCCCGGATTTGTGTACCGTTATTTGGAGCATGTAATTCGCCAAAAGGAGCTTAACAGAGTTCTTAAGGAGAATTACGGGCGGCGCGGACACGAGTTTGCAGCGGGTGTTTTGGCGACGTTGGGCATGAAGTTGAACGTCGTTGGCGCAGACCGTCTGCCCGACTCGGGACGCTATATTTTTGCGTCGAATCATCCGTTGGGCGGGCTCGACGGCATCGCTTTGATAGCGCTTTTGGGCGAACGCTATGGCGGCAACGTGCGCTGCATTGTCAACGACTTGCTGATGGCAATCGAGCCGATGCGACAGGTGTTTTTGCCCATCAACAAGCACGGGCGCCAAAGTCGCGAGAGTGCGAAGGCGATTGAGGAGGCTTATGCTTCTGACTGCCAGATGATTATGTTTCCTGCGGGACTGTGCTCGCGGATGGGCGAGGGCGGTCGTATTGCCGACCTCGAATGGCAGAAATCGTTCATTGCCAAGAGCCGTGAATATCATCGCGACATTATTCCTATCTATTTTGGTGGCTTAAATTCAAAGTTTTTTTATAAATTTGCAAAACTTAGGCAACGAATGGGCATTAAGTTGAATATCGAGATGGTGCGTTTGCCCGCCGAACTTGTTCGCGGGGCAGGCGGCACGCTCGATGTGGTGATTGGCGAGCCAATCAGTTATGCCACGTTCGATAGTAGTAAAACGCCGCAAGAGTGGGCGCAAGAAGTGAAGCGCACGGTCTACGGCATTGCAAATGAGTTAAAATAGTGAGTTCAATGAAAGTAGAGAGTATCATCGCTCCCGTACATAAGAGCCTCATCAAGATGGAGCTCACCGAGGACCGATTTCTCCGAAATACGAATCGTGGACACAACGAGATATACATCGTTGATGCCCATAACGCTCCCAACACGATGTGGGAGATAGGGCGCTTGCGTGAGATTGCTTTTCGCAGCGCCGGCGGCGGTACGGGCAAAAGTGCCGACATCGACGAGTTCGACACGATGGACGAGCCCTGCCAACAACTTATTGTGTGGAATCCCGAGGCGGAAGAAATCGTCAGCGGCTATCGGTTTATTCTCGGCGAAAATATGCACTTCGGCGACGACGGCAAGCCGAATATCGCCATGTCGCATATGTTCAACTATTCCGAGCAGTTCATTCGCGACTACCTGCCGTATACCATCGAGCTGGGGCGCTCGTTTGTGTCGGTCGAATATCAGTCGACGCGCGCCGGAGCAAAGGGCATCTACGCTCTCGACAACATCTGGGACGGCTTGGGCGCTCTGACGGTGGTCTACCCGCAGATTAAGTATCTCTTCGGCAAGATGACGATGTATCCCAACTACCCGAAGGAGTGTCGCAACATGATTCTCTACTTCCTCGACAAGTATTTTCACGACCACGACGGTCTTGTCGTGCCGATGACGGCGCTCGACACCGGTTATAGCGTCGACGATATGCAGCGCACGTTCTGCGGCGCGTCGTTCCGCGACGACTATCGCATTCTCAAGTCGAACATCCGTCGCGGTGGCGTAGCGATTCCTCCGCTGGTAAATTCCTACATGAATCTTTCGCCCAAGATGAAGGTGTTCGGCACTGCCATCAACGATGAGTTCGGCGACGTCGAAGAGACCGGTATTTTTATCACCATCTCCGAAATCTACGAGGATAAGAAGATGCGCCACATCCGCTCGTTCTACGAACGCTTTATCGACTACCGTCAGGAGATGATACACCGCATCCGCGAGTATGCGCGAACAAAACGGGAGGACAACCTATGAGAACGCTGATTATGATATGCCTTATGGCTGTCGGGCTTTGTTGCTACGCAGAAGAGCCGCTGAGCGTCGGTGGCGAAGTCTTCGGCACGGTCGGCGACAGCCAACTTGCACCTTATTATATTATGTCGAACTGCGGCGGCGTGGTCACTCAAGGCAAGACGGCGGCGCTCAGGCTGAAGGCTACCAAAGATTTAGACCTCTCGCGTCGGTTTAGCTATTCTTTCGGCGTCGACGCCCTTACGGGATACGCCTCCGAAGCCGACTACGCTCGCATCGACGCCGACGGCAATCCGACCTTGCGCAGCGAGGGTCCTGCTGCCGCTTGGCTTCAGCAATTGTATGCGCAAATCAAGTTTCGCGGCGTCTATCTCTCGGCGGGCATGAAGGAACTTCATTCGCCGCTTTTCAACACAGAACTCGGCTCGGGCGACTTCTCGCAGTCGAACAACGCTCGTCCCGTCCCGGAAGTGCGCGCCGGATTCGTCGACTTCCAAAACATCCCATTTACCAACGGTTGGGTACAGATTCAGGGCGAACTCGCCTACGGCAAATATCAGCAAGACGATTGGCTCGAAAACCACTATAACCGCTTGAATTCGTTCATCAACAAGGGCGTTTGGACGCACTATAAGAGTTGCTACTTCCGCACCAAGCCGTCGAAGCCGTTTTCGGTGACCCTCGGCATGCAGGTGTTCTCGCAGTTCGGCGGCACGGTTTATTACTATAACAACGGCGTGCTCACCGGCACGGAGCCTTACGACGTGAAGTTTAAAGACTTTTTCCGCATCCTCACGCTTCGCGAAGGCTCGTCGGACGAAGACTTCGGCGACCAACAGTACGTCTATGGCAACACGCTCGGCTCGTGGGACTTCCTGGCTCGCTACCGACTGCGCAACAATTCCGAAATCAAGGCTTACTTCCAGTGGCCCTACGAAGACGGCTCAGGTATCGGCAAACTCAACGGTTTCGACGGAATTTGGGGCTTGGAGTACGATAGCCGCAAGGAAGATGCCATCGTCAGCGGTGCCGTCATCGAGTATATCGACTTTACCAACCAGAGCGGTCCGACGCACTGGGCGCCTGCCGACAATCCCGGCTCGTCGATGGGCGGCGAAGCAACCGGCGGCGACAACTACTACAACAATTTCCGTTACAATTCGTTTATGAATTTGGGTATGTCGCAAGGCTCTCCGTTCATCGTTTCGACCATCTATAATCGCAACGGCTTTATGTCGGTCTTGGACAACCGCATCCGCGGCTTCCACGTCGGCATCAACGGCAGCATCTACAAGCCGTTGAAATACCGCATGCTGCTGTCCTACCGTAAATCGTGGGGCACTTACGGCTGTCCGCGCCTGGAGGTGGTCGACGACACGTCGTTTATGCTCGAAGGCATCTACAATTTCCGCCAGGTTGAGGGTTTGTCGCTCAAGGGACAATTCGCCGTCGACCGCGGCAGCCTCCTCGGCAACAACGTCGGCGTGCTCCTTTCGATTAGTTACAACCGTTTGTTCGATATATTCAGACATTAAAGATTCTCGAAAATGTACAGAAAACTTACATATATGCTCTTTGCCTTGGTGGCGATGCTCACGCTCGGCAGTTGCTTGCACAACAACGGCGACATCGGTCCTTGGTTCGGTCACTGGAAGGTGACGCGCATAACCATCGACGGCACCGACGACCCCAACTATGGCGGCGACTTGTTTTTCAGTTTCCAGTCGTCGGTCATTCGCGTGTCGCAGTCGTTCCCTGCAGAAAATCGTTCGTCGAGCATCTACGGCAACTGGCAGGAACAGCAGGGCACGATGAGCGTCGAGTTTAAGGAGGCATTTCAGTCGCTGCTCGACTATGCTCACCTCGACAAGCAGTTTGTGTTCAACGTCGTTCGACGCAGCGGCGACAAGGTGCTCCGCTACACGGCTGAAGACGGCAAAGAGTATACCTATTATCTCACAAAATGGTAAATAATTAAAAAACAAACAATAGATATGAATTTCGTAGAAGAACTCAAATGGCGCGGCATGATTCACGACATGATGCCGGGCACGGAAGAACAACTCAAAAAAGAAATGACAACGGCTTACGTGGGCATCGACCCCACTGCCGACTCTCTGCATATCGGACACTTGGTGAGTGTCATGATTCTCCGCCACTTCCAGCGTTGCGGCCACAAGCCCATCGCGCTCATCGGCGGTGCTACCGGTATGATTGGCGACCCGTCGGGCAAGTCGGCTGAGCGCAACCTGCTCACCGAAGAGACTTTGCGCCACAACCAGGCTTGCATCAAAGCGCAACTGTCGAAATTCCTCGACTTCGACTCGGATGCGCCCAACGCTGCCGAACTCGTCAACAACTACGATTGGATGAAGGGCTTTTCGTTCCTCGACTTCGCTCGCGAAATCGGTAAGCACATCACCGTCAACTATATGATGGCGAAAGACTCCGTAAAGCGTCGTCTCAACGGCGAGGCTCGCGACGGTCTGTCGTTCACCGAGTTTACCTACCAACTCCTGCAAGGCTACGACTTCTTGCACCTCTACGAGACCAAGAACTGCAAACTCCAGATGGGCGGCTCCGACCAATGGGGTAACATCACGACCGGTACCGAACTTATCCGTCGCAAAAACGGCGGCGACGCTTTTGCCCTAACGTGCCCGCTTATCACAAAAGCCGACGGCGGCAAATTCGGCAAAACTGAAAGCGGCAACGTGTGGCTCGACCCGCGTTACACCTCGCCCTACAAGTTCTATCAGTTCTGGCTCAACGTCAGCGACGACGATGCCGCTAAATACATCAAAATCTTCACCTTCATCAGCCGTGAAGAAATCGAATCGCTCATCGCCGAGCATGCCGCAGCGCCGCATCTTCGCCTCTTGCAGAAGCGCTTGGCTAAGGAAGTGACTTGCATGGTTCACTCCGAGGCTGACTACAACGCTGCCGTTGAGGCTTCGGGTATTCTCTTCGGTAATGCCGCTGCCGAAACGCTCCACAAAATCGACGAAGACACGCTTCTCGCCGTGTTCGAGGGCGTACCGCAGTTCGAGGTGGCTCGCTCGACCGTCGAAGCCGGCGTCAAGGCTGTCGACCTCTTTGCCGAACATGCGGCTATCTTCGCTTCGAAGGGCGAAATGCGCAAACTCGTCCAAGGTGGCGGCGTGTCGGTCAACAAGGAGAAACTCACCGCTTTCGACAAGGTTATCACTACCGACGACCTGCTCAACGGTAAGTATTTGCTTGTGCAACGCGGAAAGAAAAATTACTATCTTATCAACGTGAAATAGTCACGAATGATTGACAAAACTAAAATGGAATATGTTGGCGAACGCGCCGTGCTCGTCGGGCTTATCACCCAGACGCAGAACGAGATGAAAGCCAACGAGTATCTCAGCGAACTTGCCTTCCTCGCCGAGACTGCCGGTGCGCACACTGTGAAAACTTTCCTCCAGCGCATCGACTATCCTAACTCGCGCACTTTCGTTGGCAAGGGCAAACTCGACGAAATCAGGCAATTCGTTGAGGATAACGACATCGAACTCGTGGTGTTCGACGACGATTTGACCTCTAAACAGGTACAAAACATCGAAAACGAACTCAAGGTGAAAATCCTCGACCGCACGACGCTTATCCTCGACATTTTTGCCCGTCGGGCGCAGACGGCTACGGCTCGCACGCAGGTCGAACTCGCTCAGTATCAATACCTTCTGCCGCGACTAACTCGAATGTGGACTCACCTCGAGCGCCAGCGCGGAGGTATCGGTATGCGCGGTCCCGGTGAAACCCAGATTGAAACCGACCGACGTATCATCCTCGACAAGATTTCGCGCCTCAAGGCGGAACTCAAAAACATCGACCGCCAAAAGTCGATGCAACGCAAAAATCGCGGCAAACTTACGCGTATCGCTCTCGTCGGCTACACAAACGTCGGCAAGTCGACGCTTATGAATCTGCTCAGCAAATCTGACGTATTCGCCGAAAACAAGCTTTTTGCGACCCTCGACACGACAGTGCGTAAGGTGATTATCGAAAACCTGCCGTTCTTGCTCACCGACACCATCGGATTCATCCGCAAGCTGCCGACTCACTTGGTCGACTCGTTCAAATCGACGCTCGACGAAGTGCGCGACGCCGATATCCTCGTCCACGTGGTCGACATCTCGCACCCGCAGTTCGAGGAGCAAATCGAGGTGGTCAATCGCACTCTGCAAGACGTCTGCCAGTCGAAGGACAAGCCCATGCTTATGGTGTTCAACAAAATCGACGCGTTCACCTATAAGAAGAAGGACGACGACGACCTGACGCCGCGAACTCGCGAAAATATTCCGCTCGAAGAACTCAAACAGACGTGGATGGCGAAGATGAACGACAACTGCATCTTCATCTCGGCGCGCGAACGCCTTAACATCGACGAACTGAAGCATCGGCTCTACGAGATGGCGCGCGATGTGCACATCCAACGGTTTCCTTACAACGATTTCTTATTTCAAAAATATGACGAAAACGAACTCACAGGAAACGAATAACAACTATCGCGAGCGCTACAAGCGCCACCTGATGCTTCCCGAATTGGGCGAAGCCGGGCAGGAGCGTTTGCGCCGCGGCAGCGTGCTCATTGTGGGTGCCGGCGGACTCGGATGTCCGGTGGCTATTTATCTCGCAGCAGCCGGTGTAGGGCGCATCGGCATTATCGATTTCGACACGGTCGACACGTCGAATCTGCAACGTCAGATTGCTTACACCGAGGCTGAAGTCGGCGAGCCGAAGGTCGAAATGCTCAGCCGTCGACTTCGTGCGATGAACAGCGCGCTACAGGTCGACGCCATTGCCAAGCGCTTCGACGCCGAAACGGCTGACCTCGTCGACGACTATGATGTCGTTATCGATGCCAGCGACAATCTTGCGACAAAATATTTCTGCAACGATGTTTGTGTGGAGCACCGCCGACCGCTCGTCCACGCTTCTATCAACCAATTCACGGGCAATGTCATGACCATTCTGCCCGGCACGGTGACGCTTCGCGATGTCTTTCCCGAGGCTGTCGAGGCGCGTAGCAGCGCCACGTTCGGCGTTCTCGGCGTAATTCCCGGCATTGCGGGTACGGTGCAAGCCGCCGAGGCGATTAAGTTGCTCGCCGGAATCGGCGACCTGCTGACCAATCGCCTGTTCACCTTCGACGCCCTGTCGATGCAGTTTGATGTTGTGAGTCTAGGTTAATACACTTATTATCAATAGAGTAGGGTCGCGCATCGGTGCGACCGGGCAGGCGTGTGGCGTTTATCGGATATCGTTTATCGTTTATCGGCTGGAATCTCGTCCCTCGTCCCTCTCCGCTCTCCACTCTCCACTCTCCACTCTCCACTCTCCACTCTCCACTCTCCACTCTAACTTATCCTACTCCAATCGATTGTTTTGCTGAAGAGCAGGCGCAACTGTTCGGCGGCGACGGCATTTTCCGGCTTGACGATGTCGGGGTCGGCGTCGAGCAGGTCGTTTGCGTAGTCGCGCGCCAGCGAGAGGATTTGCCCGTCGGTGGCAAGGTTGGCAATGCGCATATTGAAGGCTATGCCGCTCTGCTGCGTGCCTTCAAGGTCGCCCGGACCGCGCAGTTGCAGGTCGGCTTCGGCAATTTGGAAGCCGTCGGTCGTTTCCGTCATTATCTCCAATCGGCGGCGGGTGTCGCGCGTCGTCTCGTGTTTCGACATCAGGATGCAGTACGACTGGTCGCCGCCACGGCCCACGCGTCCGCGCAGTTGGTGCAGTTGCGACAGCCCGAAGCGCTCGGCGTTTTCGATGACCATCACCGTGGCGTTGGGCACGTTGACGCCCACTTCGATAACCGTCGTGGCTACGAGGATGCGCGTCTCGCCCGAGGCAAAGCGTTGCATTTGCTCGTCTTTGTCGGCGGGCTTCATCTTGCCGTGGACGAAACTTACGCCGTAGTCGCAGAACGTGTCGACCACGTATTGATAGCCTTCTTCGAGGCATTTCAGGTCTAATTTCTCGTTTTCCTGGATTAGCGGATACACTATGTAAATCTGCCGTCCGGCGCGCAGCTCTCTGAAAATCAGCTCGTTCACTCGCTCGCGACTGTTCTCGTAGTAGAGCATCGTGGCTATCGGCTTACGTCCCGGCGGAAGTTCGTCGATGACCGACACGTCGAGGTCGCCGTAGACGGTCATTGCCAGCGTGCGCGGTATCGGTGTTGCGGTCATCACGAGGATATGCGGCGGCACTGCGCTCTTACGCCACAACTTGGCGCGTTGCGCCACGCCGAAGCGGTGCTGTTCGTCGATGATGACCAGCCCTAAGTTGCTGAAATTCACCGTGTCTTCGATTACGGCGTGCGTGCCGATGAGGATGTCGATGTCGCCCGAGAGTAGCCCTTCGTGAATCTCCTCGCGCTTGCGTTTACGCGTCGAGCCGGTAAGCAGTTCGATGCGGATGCCGATGCGTTTACCCAGTTCGCTGAGCGACTCATAGTGCTGAGTGGCAAGGATTTCAGTAGGCGCCATCAAGCACGCCTGGAAGCCGTTGTCAATAGCCATCAGCGCCGACATCAGTGCCACGATGGTCTTGCCGCTGCCGACGTCGCCTTGCAGCAGGCGGTTCATCTGACGTCCGCTGCCCATATCGGCGCGTATCTCTTTGAGCACTCGTTTTTGCGCTCCCGTCAGTGCGAACGGCAACACGTTGAAGTAGAAGTTGTTGAAGTTTTCGCCGATGCGGCTGAACACATAGCCGCGGCTCTTGGCGTTGCGCGTGCGCGTATAGCGTAGGATGTTGAGCTCGATGTAGAAAAGTTCCTCAAACTTCAGCCTGAACCGCGCTTGCTGCATCTGCTGCACGTTGGCGGGCATATGCACTGCCGTCAGCGCGTCGTAGAGCCCCATGAGCCGACACGAGTCGATTACCGACTTCGGCAGCGTTTCGGGCAGCGATTTTACCTTGTCGAACAGGTTGCGGACGAGCGTTTGTATGGTTTTCGACGTGAATCCGCGCTTGTGGAGGGTGTCGGTAAGGTTGTAGATGCCGCGCAGTCCGTTAGGCTCTGCCGTCGGGCGGTAGACTTCCACCTCGGGGTGGGCGAGGCTGTAGCGACCGTTGAACACGTTGGGCTTGCCGAACAGGATGTAGTCGACGCCCGGCTGATAGCTGTCGGTAATGGCTTTCAGCCTGTTGAACCACACCACCTCTATCGTCCCCGAACCGTCGGTAAACAGCGCTTGCAGACGGCGTTTGGCGCCTTCGCCCGCCGTGTTGAAGCTGATAAACCGTCCGCAGATTTGTATATAGGGCATTTCGCCCGAAATGTCGCGGATGCGGTAGATTTTGCTCCGGTCCACGTAGCGAAACGGGAAATAGTAGAGCAGGTCGCGATAGGTGTAGATGTCGAGTTGCTTGTTGAGCAGTTCGGCGCGTTTCGGTCCTACTCCGGTGAGATATTTTATGTCGATATTCTCGATTTTAGCCATTACGTTCGGCGATAATCAGTTCTGCTATTTTGAGGTCGTTGGGGTGGGTGATTTTGATGTTGTCGACGTCGCCTTTATAGAGCGTCACGTCGTTTCCGCGGTATTCCACCACCGAGGCATCGTCGGTAAATATCGGGCTGGGCGGCGTGCTGTACGCATCGCGAAGCAGTCGGAGGTTGAACACCTGTGGCGTCTGCACGGCGACGAGCGACTCGCGGTTGACGGTGTGACTCCCCGTGCGGTCGAGTTGGCGGATGGTGTCGGTCACAGCCACTACGGGAATTGCCGAGCCGGTGCTCTCCGCCGTGTCGAATCCGTCGGCAATTATGCGACCGGTCACCAACGGACGTGCGCCGTCGTGGACAGCCACAATGCCGTCGGCGCTGTCGATGGCTGTTAGCGCATTCTTGACCGATTCGTAGCGACTTGCGCCGCCTTCGACGACGGTCACGCCGATGCTGAAAGTGTGTTGTCGGCAGAGGTCGTTCCAGAGCGAGATATGCTCTGCCGGAAGGGCTACTATGATGTCGGTGTGTGGGTCGTAAGCGTAAAAAGCGCGGATGGTGCGCATCAGAACCGGTTCGCCGCAGAGTAGGGCGAACTGCTTGGGCAACGTCGAGCCGAATCGACTCCCCGACCCACCGGCTACTATTATGGCATACTTTTTCATCTGTCTTGCATTAAGATTGCGAAGTTAGTGAATTTCTTAGGAAATAGCAAATTTTATTGCGCCGCAGGCGCTTAGAAGGTTAAGAGGTTATAAGGTTAAAAGGTTAATCGGCAGCTGACGCTGCGTATAATAGTTAGAGGGCACGTCATCCAACCATTACACGCGCAACGCGCCGTATAACCGCTGCGCAAGCTGCCGCCTAACCGCATCGAAGATGCCTTCTAACCGCACGTTAGTGCCTCTTAACCGCGCCGCAGGCGCCAATTTTTCCCAATTAATGTCTTGATATTTAATATTTTTTTGTAACTTTGCGGCGATTTTTCGAAACTATAATTTGTAACTAAACATTGTAAAATATGAAAAAATTAATTCTTTTAATAAGCGGAATAGTTTTATCTGCAACCGTTTCAACATCTTCCGCTCAACAATTGCCGAATAACAGTTTTACCGACTGGAAATCGGCATGTGGTAGTTCTGACCAAATCTCGAGCAGTGGAGAAACAACTGCAAGAAAACGTCCCGGTGTTGAGCCAACTGATTGGAATGGTTCTAATGTGAGACAGGTAGTTGGAGTTGAGGCTACAAAAGACGACTTGGTAACTAAGGAAACTGCCGGGTATACAGGTGACTGTGTTTGTCTAACCAATCGTTATGTTGGTATAAATACTACTTGGTTAAAAATTGGTGATGAGGCTCCCGGATATATTACATTTGGAACTCCTTGGGTATATGCTGAAACGAGTATTTCCAATTGCGATGGCGGTACTTATGGAGGTATGAATTTTGCTTATAGACCGGATGCTTTTACCGGATATTTTAAAAGAACATCGACAAACGCTTCTGAAAAATCATATGTGATAGCCTATTTATGGGATGGAACTTTTGTGTCGAAAGTTGGTAAAAAGGGTGATGCTAAAGGAGATAAAAACGATGTAGACCGCGCTGTTATGGCTTCTGCAGGTATTTCTGAAATACCGGAAACAACTGCGTCGCAAACAGGTACGCTTGTGGCTTATTGCAATCATAGCTTCACGTCTACAACTAATAATGATTGGCAAGAGTTGACTATTCCTTTGACATATAAAACTACTTCTACAGTTCCATCTAAGATGAATCTTATAATTTGCGCAGGCGATTATTGGAACAGAGATGGATTGAAGGAAAATACATGTTTGTATGTTGATGACGTAAAGTGTTTATATTACTCTCGTTTGACGGATTTGACGGTTGGTGGACACAGCATTCCGCTTGTGGATGGTGTTTATGATTATAATGTATATGAAACAAATCTGTCGGGTCACAGTGCTACCGTACTTGGTTTGCCTGAATTGAAGACAGTTACGGCAGACAATAACACTACCGATGGTACTTACACTGTTACCGTTACGAACAACAGTTATGCTCCCGGCGTTACAGGTGTAACCGACATCGACGGTTTCTCGAGCCACTCTTACCGTGTACACTACTTGGCTCAAACAACCGGTTATGCCGGCGTAATGGATTTCGCTAACGGCTCATTTATAACAGACCCGACGCAAATTCAGATTGACTATATGAAGGAAGCAGAGGGCACTTACGCGTTGACGTTCAGCGATGATAACGGCGCTTTTGAGTTTGATGATGAATTTGGACCTCGTACACCGGAACGTACTTTGATTAAAGGCGTGACAATGACCGTAGATAGCGATGGCTGCTATGTATTTACCAAAGATGGTGAAACTCAAGGTAGCAACTATACCGTTTCGCTCGTAAACGATGGCAGTACTAAATGTATCTACGACCCGGCTGACGGCAGATGGATTTTCAACTTCGATGTTAACTACAACGGCTGCGTAACTCGCGTTACCGTAACCAGCGACGTGACACTCTCGGGCGTTAACGGCATGAACGAGATGAATGAGCGCGTTGTGGCTCGCAGCGGTGCTATCGAAGTTAGCGGTTTCGACGGCGTGGCTGAGGTTTACACTGTTGACGGTCGCTTGGTTGCAAAGACCACCGTTGCCGGCAACGCACAAATCGCCGCATCCAACGGTATCTACCTCGTCCGCACTCCCAACACCGTTAAGAAAGTGGTGGTACGATAAGAGAACGCCTACGGCGTGGTTAGAGGTTATTGGTTATAGGTTAGAGAATATAAGGGTCGCGCCAGCCGCGGCCCTTTTTTGTTGTTTTGATGAGTGTATATTGCTGATTATCAATGAAATGTGTAGCAAGTGTAGGGTCGCGCCTCGGTGCGACCGGGCAGGCGTTGGGTGTTTTCGATTGCAAAGTCTCCAACTTAGCATTGCCAATGAGCAAAATCTATGCAATTTAGCTCATTGTGTTGATTATCAGGCAGCTCCCCCACCTAGCCGCAAGCGGCAAGGCGGGGTTAACCGAGTACAGCAAGCTCTTCGAGCTAGCATCTTGGTGTTAACCCATAATTCAGCTATTATTCCACGTAATATTTAAGTGGCTTGGCGATTTTTTGCC
>JBJEDO010000068.1:0-18974 GCA_051872155.1 Candidatus Limisoma sp. | reverse complement strand
AGGTAAGAGGTAAGAGGTAAGAGGTAAGAGGTAAGAGGTAAGAGGTAAGAGGTTTGGATTTTTTTACTCTTACCTCTTACCTCTCCACTCTCCGCTATTCTAATATCCCACCATAACTTTGATGGGTTTCTTTGCTTGGTCGGTAACGACGATGTAAGCGCCGAAGGGGAGCAGAACGCAGGTGCCGTTTTCGATTTGCGGAATAACGGAAACGGTGCGTCCGGTCATGTCGATGATGCGTGCGTTGGTATGGATGTCGGAGCAACGGAATTCCAAACCGTTTTGAATCGGGCTGACAGCCAACGGGCGACTTTCGATGCCGGCAACGCTGCTGAATGAAAGGCTGATGACGTTCGACTGCGACGAATTCAAGCCGCAACGCGACGATTGTACCGTGTAGGTGTAGTTTGCACCTTTCTTGGCGTCGGTGAAGTCAAGGTAGTTTGTATCGTCGTCGGTAGTAATTGTCAAGTCGGTGCGATTTCCGTCGAGATATTCCGAGATGTTGACCACATAGTAGTCGATGGTAGCCGGGTTTGCGGGGCGTTCCCAGTTGCAGCGGAATCCTGTGTCGCTGAAGTTGGAAGCGGCGGTAGCGACCGGCGTATCGAATGTGGGAACATCAATGGCAGAGCCGGTAAGGTTGACGGTGTAGCAAGTAGTGCCTACGAGACCGCCATCGTAGATGAGCAGTTTTGCCGAGTGGTTGCCGATTGCAGTCGGTGAATAAGTTACGGTGAGGTCGAAACCGCTTTCGTTAACGGTTTTCCAAGGCACGGTAGTCACCGAAGTTGCGAACACTGCTTTGTCGGTGCCCGAGAGCGTAAGCGACAGGTCTTTCGTGAGTGTGCCGCGGATAGGAATTGTGATTTTCTTCGAATAACCTTTCACCACGTCGCCGAAGTCGACCGTCGAGTTGTTGGCGGGAGCGATGAGCGTACCTTCGCCAATCGGAGGAAGTTCGCCGGCGGAGAAGGGTTGTCCCATCATATTACCCCAAATGTATTCAACGAGTTCGGGATAGTCGATAAACGGGTTGCGGTTGTATTGAATTTTGTAGACTTCGTCGTTGCGCTTTGTCTCTTTCTCGCTCACGGGGTCATTGCGGTGCCATTTGAGGAGCAAGTCGATAGCCCAACCTTGCATGGAAGGGTAGTCGCCGTTGCGCGCTACGTATGTATATTTCCAGGTGAGATGCGAGTAGCAAGTTACCATATAGAAATATGTGCGCGCGAAGTCGCCTTTGTATTCGTCGGCGGGTTCGTAGACATATTTAGCGCCGCCACCTTGACCTTCCACGGGGTTTCCGACGAGGCTAACGCCGTTGTCGTAAGAGATGTGTTCGGGGTCGACTTCGCCGAGCGGATAGTTGTTTTTCGCCGTGTTGGCGGGACCGTCCGACGGGTAAAGGTGGTTACAGTCGGTGTAGGCATCGTTTTCGTCGCCGCCCCACCAGCTTTTCGGGAAGCTGTGTTCGCGGTTCATACCCGTCCAAGTGATAGTGCTGCCGGAGTAAACTTGGCGTTTGACGTTGGAGTACATATCCCACCAAGTGCCGTCGTCGCGCACGTCGGTGTGGACGAAGCAGTTTTTGAACAACCCGGTGTAGCTGTTGCTGTTGCCGGTGTTGATGATTTGGTGCAATTTTGCTTTCAGAGCGGCGTCGGTAAGTCCGCTGATGCCGTCGTAGTAGCCGGACGGCGCTGAGGCACCGGCTGCGAATGAGCCTGCAACAACGGCAATTGCTAAGGCTATGCGTCGAATGATTTTTGTCGTTTTCATACTTTGTTAGTTCTACGGACCGATTTTAAGGCGGTAACTGCAAAGGTACGCAATTTTGCTGAAAATCAAACTATTTCGGCTTAATTTTTGGTTTTTAGTGCAATTTTATGCTCTATTTGAGCCCGAATTTGTTGAAATAGTAGTCGAGCACTTCGCGAGCGGCGACAAACGAGCTTTGCCGATGGTCGAGCACGTTTTGCTTTTTGAGTTTGAGCATAGCCTCGATTTCCGGGTCTTGGTAGAAGTTTGCCTTGAGGTTGTCGTTGATGGTTTCGTACATCCAGTATTTCTCTTGCTCGGTGCGGCGGCGCTCGAAGTAGCCGTTGGCTTTGACGAACTCAAAGTAGCGGTCAATCATGTCCCACACTTCGGCAATTCCGAGTTCGTAGTAGCCGGAGTAGGTAAGCACTTCGGGCATCCATCCTGAAGCGGGCATCGGAAAGAGATGTAGTGCGCTTTGGAACTGCGCTTTGGCGAGCATGGCGCGGTCGATGTTGTCGCCGTCGGCTTTGTTGATAACGATACCGTCAGCCATTTCCATGATGCCGCGTTTGATGCCTTGCAGTTCGTCGCCGGTGCCTGCGAGTTGGATGAGCAAGAAGAAGTCGACCATCGAGTGGACGGCGGTTTCGCTTTGCCCGACGCCGACGGTTTCGACGAAGATATTGTTATAGCCGGCTGCTTCGCAGAGCACTATTGTTTCGCGCGTTTTGCGAGCCACGCCGCCGAGCGAGCCTGCCGACGGGCTGGGGCGGATGAACGCGTTGGGGTGGAGCGACAGTTTCTCCATGCGAGTTTTGTCGCCGAGGATACTGCCCTTGGTGAGTTCGCTACTTGGGTCGATGGCGAGCACGGCGAGGCGTCCGCCGTCTTTGAGGACGTGCAAGCCGAAGACGTCGATTGACGTACTTTTTCCGGCGCCGGGTACGCCGGTAATGCCGATTCGGCGGGAGTTCCCGGCGTGGGGAAGGCATTTTTCGATGACTTCTTGTGCGAGGCGTTGGTGCTCCGGCACTTGGCTTTCGACAAGCGTAACGGCGCGGCTCAGTATGGTGACATCACCGCGAAGGATGCCTTCGACATATTCTGCGGCAGTGGCGATGCGTTTGCGTTTGCGCGGTTTGAGGTACGGGTTCACTTTGGGAGGCTCGGGCACTCCGCCGTTGACGGTCAGACCTAAGAATTCGTCACTGTTTTCAGGGTGTTGGTGGTGTGTATCGATGTTGTCCATAGCGGGATGATTATTTGTTGCCAACGAGGCGAATGGTCCGATTGGGTTTCGCCGGATCGTTGGTGTAGATGATTACTTCTTTGTTGATAATACGGTCGGTTTCTTTCGTCGGGTCGAGGGTAAACGTGATTTTTGCGGATTTTCCGGGCTCGATTGTCGTCGGCAGCGTAGTCGATGCGGCGAGGGCGGTGTCTTCTGAAGCGAAATGCTTTACGACGAGCGGTGAGCCGCCGCTGTTGCGCACGGTGAGCGACGCCTTGGGATGTTTGCTCGAGCCATAGTCGGCGAAGATGATTTTCTCGTCGGCGATTTCGGCAACGGGAGCATTGTCGGGACATTCGCCGGGTGCTGCTTTGACGGTAGCGGTGACGTTGATGGGATACGGTTTTCCGTTTTGAATCAGGTCGATGCTGTGGCTTTGCCAGCCGAATTCCATCGAAGGCGTTGTGCGGAATGTTATGACAATCGACGTTGTGTTGCCCGGTGGAATGGTGTCGGGCGAGGCTATTGCGCTGCACATCGCGGGGAGTCGGTCGAAGTCGAGCACGATGGTGTCGTTGCTGATGTTGTAGGCGGAAATCCGTGCGCTGCGACTTCTTCCGGAGATGACGTCGCCGAAGAGCGCTTCGCTGGCTGATGTGCGCAGAGCGCCGATGGAGTGCGGGAAGCGGTCGGCGAGGGTGACTTCCGAAGGAATGACGTTGCCGACGATGTGAAGAGTGTAGGCGGAGTCGGTAGCGGTGAGTTTTATGAATTTGTTGAACGAGCCGGGTCTGCCTATTGGGTTATAGTGGATAGGAATCGAGTCGGCTTCTCCGGGTTGTATTCCGTGGCGGACGTAGTCGGACGACGTGCAACCGCAGGAAGTGCGTATGCGAGTGATGTCGACCGCCGAGTCGCCGACGTTGCGGAAGCGAAAGTAGCGCGTTGTCCTGCCGTCGTCTTCGCGGATAGTGCCGAAGTCGACGGTCGTAGCCTCCCATCGGAGTTCGGCGACTGCCGTTAGCGAGAGCAGAAGAACCAACGTAGAAACGATTCGCCTCATGGCTATTTCGTTGAAGTTGCGGAGATTACGCAGCCGCGGATGCGCAGATGCACGGTTTTTGCGTTCGACGTTACCGACACTATTTTGTCGAAAGCGCCCGGGCGATTCTTCGGCTTGTAGGTGATTTTAATTACGCCGGTTTTGCCGGGTTCGATGGGGTTTTTCGGAAATTCCGGCTTTGTGCAACCGCAAGAAGCGTGAGCCGACACGATGATTAGCGGCTTGTTGCCGGTGTTGGTAAACGTAAATTCGTGCGACACGGCGCCGCCCGATTCTTGGATGTAGCCGAAGTCGTGAGTGGTTTCGGCGAAAGTGATGACTGCTCCCGACTTCTGCTTTGCGCTCATCGGCAGGGCAATGGCAATTGCTGCCAGAGTCGCTATAATAAGAGATTTCATTAGATTCTTCATAATCTTTGCGAGTTTGTTATCGTAAGGCAAAGTTAAACAATAAAGCGACTCAGCGCAATAGAAAGTCGAAAAATCTTCGCAACAAATTCGTCGGAAAGCGTCGCAAACGGGCGTTCGTAAAGCGTAAAACGGCAAAAATTGGGTGTAAAATGCCGATTTTTCGCTTTTTACTTTGCTTTTCGGTGCGGTTGGTGTAACTTTGTAAGTTGAAAAATCACGACCTCGCCCGAGCAACGCAATGAGTCGGGACGCGGTTTCGTGCGTTTAAGACGTAAAAAAATTATTAGATATGAATATACTCGAATTAAGCGAACAAGAGATTGTAAGGCGCAATAGTTTGAACGAGTTGCGCAAGATGGGCATCGAGCCTTATCCTGCAGCCGAATTTGTTGTGACCGGACATACGAAGGAAATCAAAGAAAACTTCAGCGACGACGCCGAGCCGCGTCAGGTGAGCATCGCCGGACGTATTATGAGCCGTCGCATCATGGGTAAGGCTTCGTTTATGGAGCTTCAAGACGCCGACGGACGTATCCAAGTGTACGTAAGTCGCGACGACGTTTGCCCCGACGAAAATAAAGACCTTTACAACATATTCTTCAAAAAACTTCTCGACATCGGCGACTTTATCGGCGTTGAGGGATTCGTATTCCGCACGCAGATGGGCGAAATCACCGTTCACGCACAGAAGTTGCAGATGCTGAGCAAGTCGTTGCGTCCGCTGCCGATTGTCAAGGTAAAAGACGGCGTGACCTACGATGCATTCGAAGACCCCGAATTGCGCTATCGTCAACGCTACGTCGACCTGGTGGTCAACGACGGCGTGAAAGACATCTTCGTTAAGCGCACAAAGGTCTATAACTCGATGCGCGAATACTTCAACTCGCACGGCTATATGGAGGTGGAAACTCCGATATTGCAACAGATTCCCGGTGGAGCTGCAGCGCGTCCGTTCATCACTCATCACAATGCGCTCGACATTCCTCTCTACCTGCGTATCGCCGACGAACTCTATCTGAAACGCTTGATTGTCGGCGGTTTCGAAGGCGTCTACGAATTCTCGAAGAATTTCCGCAACGAGGGTATGGACCGCACTCACAATCCCGAGTTTACTTGTATGGAAATCTACGTTTCCTATAAGGACTACAACTGGATGATGACCTTCACCGAGAATATGCTCGAAAAGATTTGTATGGACGTCAACGGCACGACGGAAGTGAAGGTCGGCGACAACACAATCAGCTTCAAGGCACCGTTCCGCCGCGTTACGATGATTGACTCCATCAAAGAATTTACCGGCATCGACATCACCGGCATGGACGAGCAACAACTCCGCGACGTATGCAAGCAAATCGACGTCGAAGTCGACGAGACAATGGGTAAAGGCAAGCTCATCGACGAAATCTTCGGCGCAAAGTGCGAAGGCAACTACATCCAGCCGACGTTTATCATCGACTACCCGATAGAAATGTCGCCGCTGACAAAGCGTCACCGCAACAACCCCGAACTCACCGAGCGTTTCGAATTGATGGTCAACGGAAAAGAACTTTGCAACGCATATTCCGAGCTTAACGACCCGATTGACCAATACGAGCGCTTCGTAGAGCAAATGCGTCTGAGCGAAAAGGGCGACGACGAGGCGATGATTATCGACAAAGACTTCATCCGCGCGCTCGAATATGGTATGCCTCCCACGTCGGGTATGGGCATCGGTATGGACCGCTTGGTGATGCTTATGACCGGACAAACAACCATCCAAGAGGTGCTGTTCTTCCCGCAGATGCGTCCCGAAAAGACTGTGCGCCGCGACAAGCCCGAGGCTTACGAGGCATTGGGCGTGCCCGCAGAATGGGTGCCTGCCATCCAGAAAGCCGGCTACCTAACTGCTGCAAGCCTGGCTGACGCTAAGCCCGGCAAACTCCAGCAAGACCTTTGCGGACTCAACAAAAAGTTTAAACTCGAACTGACTAATCCTACGCTCGACCAAGTCGGCGAATGGGTGGAAAAAGCGAAATAATTTCGCGACTTAATAATCCAGTAACCAAGAATATAAATAGAATAATGGGATTCCCGGGCAAAATTGCCGTCATGGGTGGTGGCAGTTGGGCTACCGCCCTGGCAAAACTTCTACTGCAGAATGAGCAGACCATAATGTGGTATATGCGCCGCGACGACCGTATAGCCGACTTCATGCGGATGGGGCATAACCCGACGTATCTCTCCGACATTCAGTTCGACACAAGTCGTATCGAATTTTCGTCGGACATCAACTATGTGTGCAGCAAAGCCGACACGCTTTTGCTGGCGATGCCTTCGCCCTACATCAAGGAGCACCTGAAGAAAATCACGGTCGACCTGAGCGGAAAAAACATTGTCAGCGCCGTCAAGGGCATCGTGCCCGACGAAAATGCTATCGTCACAAACTATATGACCGACTTCTACGGCATCAACCCCGAGTGCGAGGTCGTCATCGGCGGTCCGTGCCATGCCGAAGAAGTAGCGCTCGGACGTCAGAGCTACCTGACAATCGGCTGCAGCGACCTCGATAAGGCGGAAGACTTCGCCGCTTGCATTCGCGGCAACGCAATGAGCGCGGTTACGTCGACCGACGTCAGCGGAATCGAGTATGGCGCAGTGCTTAAGAACGTCTATGCTATTGCAGCCGGAATAATCTACGGCTTGAAGATTGGCGACAACTTCTTGGCGATGTTTGTGTCGAACTCGATACGCGAGATGGACAAATTCCTGAAGGCAGTGTGCGGCGGCGAGCGCAACATTTGCGACTCGGTCTACCTGGGCGATTTGTTGGTGACGTCGTACAGTAAGTTCAGCCGCAACCACAACTTCGGCGCCTACATCGGACGCGGCTACTCCGTAAAAGCGGCGATGATGGAGATGGAAATGGTGGCAGAAGGCTATTACGGCACCAAGTGTATCCACGAAATCAACAAGCAGTATGGCGTTGATATGCCCATCCTCGACTGCGTCTACAGAATACTCTACGAAAAAGCTTCCGCGCAAAAGACAATAGCCCAATTGGCAACATTGTTGCGATAGCGGTTGGAAGGAAATGTGTTGATAAAGAGAAGGGTTGCACCGAGGCGCGACCCTTTATTGCTTGTTGCGCAGTTCTGCAATCACGTCGTTTACGATATAAGAGTCGCTCATCAGGTGCAAACCGAGTTCCGGATTGTGTAGCATCTCGCAGACTTCCGAATCGTAGAAAATCTGCAAAGCCCTGTCGGTCGAGATGTTAAGCGTCTCAGCCAACTGCAAAATGATGCGCGCAATTTTATTCCATAGTAAGAAGTCTAACATAATTACACCCTTTCGTTTGATTTGTATTGTAGATATTCGTCCACTATTTGTTGATTGAGTATACAGATTTGATAATTAGGCTTGTGGTAGACCAGCTGACGTAAAGTGTGTTCCACGTCTGCGTACCCATTGATGTAGGCTTCAACGGCATCGATAACACGGTCGTCGGCGACGCCGCCTTCAATTATGTCATACCCGCTCCATGGACGTTTGCCCTTTCTGCTATCAACAATAAAGTCGAGCCATTCCTTGTTGTATGCATCAAACTGTTTAATTTTGCAGTCCGTTGGAAGTGTTAACTCGTAGATGTTGACGATGGCTTGCGAGGCTTTACGGATTGTCATAGTTCGCTTTGCCCACTGAGATGCTTGTTCGTACAAAGGCGTGAGGTAAAAGCCTGGACCGAAATCCAGGTCTTTTCTGCCGATACTGACCAACGGGCGTTCGACAATGTCGGTTGAGCCGTGATATAGAGTTAATTTATCCATTATTCTTCCCTTTCCCAATTTTTAAGAGCTTCGACGACGTCGTTAGCCACGGCTTCGCGGCTCTCGGTGTGCAAAGTGTCATAGCAATCCTGAATGAGGCTCTTTATCAGCCCTACCTTGTCGAGTCGCCTCCGCATTTCCCGGGGAGAGATTCCCATTTTCTGAGCGGAAGCCTCGATTGCCAGCACCGTAAAGGCGAGGCGGTCGAATTCGGGCGACTTTCTTTCTGACACATTTTCCATATATATAATAATGAAAGGTTGAACAACTTGGCTATGCAAATATATAGCATTTCTTCGACATATTCCGCAAATCGCGACGAAGAAAAGATAGATTTGGGCATTTATAAAGATTTCAAAAGCATAAACCGACGCCACGGCTGATTATTTCTTTTGTTAAAAATGTGTTAAACGCTCGTTTTCGCTTCTTATTTTCGGTTAATTTCATAACTTTGCTAAATCAGACCGGAGACTCTGGCAAAGAGAAAAGCCGGTCGGTCAAGAGAAGGCATATTTGCTTTATCCGTTTCCGCTCGAAACAGTCTGGAAAACTAACAAGCAGCACCGAAACAATGGATAGAGAATATGTGCCATCCTAAGTGTATTGTATAGATAGGCGCAGCCTCAAAACTGAGTCTTAATATATTGCACACAGGATGGGGCAGATTTCGTTCATTCGTTTCAAAGGTTTTTTCCAGACTATCCCTGAGCAGAGGATGTAGCGGTATGAGGCTCCATCCTTTTCTTGTTTTATAACGTAAACCGTCGACGAAGTGGGGCACATCGGCATGGAAATTTCGTCACTTATGGCAAGATTTAGAATTACCACGAAACATGTGAAGAACACAAACGGCGTTCGCATTGAGCCGGGGATGTCTGTAGAGGTTGTCACTCAAAGTATGAGCAATCCGGTTAATACAAACGGAGGTCAAATCGTCGCAGATGCCTTTTATCGCATTTACGGCATTGACATTAAAAAAGCAGGGTGTTTGAATATGGTAGAATTAGATGTTGAAAGAATTGGATAATTATGTTACAGAATCAATTTGCAAATTACGGCGACAAGATGTTTGATAAAGACACCGCCAAAATCGTAAGAAGACATGCCTTTTTAGGCTCTATAATTATGATGCTACCATTGTTTGGTGTTGATTGGATAATTTATTGTGTTGTCCTTTGGCATATGTATTCAGCTTTATGCAAAAGAGCCAATAAAAGACTTGATATAAGTAGAGTTATTGTCGGTATGATTGTTAATGTTGTAATAGCAATAGTCTTAGATACCGTTTTTACTTTTGTTCCCATTATTGGTTGGCTCGGCACCGGTTTTGCTGTGTATCTCCAATTCTATTTTTCAGGTAAATCATACTTGGAGACTATCAAAAAGATGTAGGATATATGTAGAACGGAAACAGATTAAATGTTAAAACACTATGAGTATAAAATGTCCAAGATGTGGCTCGTATGACACTCGTAACTCATACGGAAATAAAATCCTTAAAGGAGTTGGAGAAGTATCTACTGCTTTCGTTAGTTCTATGATTTCCCAAAAACGAAGTGCTTTCAAAGAAAACGCTATAGGACGAATGGTCGGTGGTACATTAGGCCTTTTATGGCACAAGAGAGTGTGCAAAAATTGTGGTCATTCGTGGTGGTTTGAAGTAGATCCGGCTCATTACGATGATTGATAGATTGCCTACAAAATACGAGGCTGTTGTATAATTTGAGCGGTCTTGTAGTTATTGTGAAACAAA
Organism: Candidatus Limisoma sp.; assembly: GCA_051872155.1. Classification (GTDB taxonomy): domain Bacteria; phylum Bacteroidota; class Bacteroidia; order Bacteroidales; family Muribaculaceae; genus Limisoma. Next base: position 8,947 of record JBJEDO010000068.1, on the reverse strand, counting down.
AAACCAAGAGGGTGTATATACTCTTTTGGCAAAGCCCCGGCTTGAGAAAGTCAGGGCTTTGTTTTTGAAATACCAAAAAAAATAGGGCGCGCCGAAGTGGTGCGCCCTATTGGGGTATGTAATTGCTAATGTTTCAGGCAGTTATTTGTTGAGTGCTGTAGCAACGTCGACGGCGCAAGCTACTGTGCAACCTACCATCGGGTTGTTGCCGATGCCGAGGAAGCCCATCATTTCGACGTGTGCCGGAACTGATGATGAACCTGCGAATTGTGCGTCGCTGTGCATACGACCCATTGTGTCGGTCATACCGTAAGAAGCGGGACCTGCAGCCATGTTGTCGGGGTGAAGTGTACGGCCTGTACCACCACCGGAAGCTACCGAGAAGTAGGGCTTGCCTGCGAGTACGCGTTCTTTCTTGTATGTACCTGCTACCGGGTGTTGGAAACGAGTCGGGTTGGTTGAGTTACCTGTGATAGACACGTCAACGCCTTCTTTCCACATGATGGCAACGCCTTCGCGAACGTCGTCGGCGCCGTAGCATTTTACTTTAGCGCGCGGACCGTTAGAGAACGGAGTCTCTTTAACCACTTTGAGTTCGCCTGTGAAGTAGTCGAATTCGGTTTGAACGTAGGTGAAACCGTTGATGCGGCTGATAATCATAGCGGCGTCTTTACCGAGACCGTTGAGGATTACGCGGAGGGGCTCTTTGCGAACTTTGTCGGCTTTAGCGGCGATTTTGATAGCGCCTTCAGCGGCAGCGAACGACTCGTGACCTGCAAGGAAAGCGAAGCACTTTGTCTCTTCGCGGAGCAGACGAGCAGCCAAGTTGCCGTGTCCGAGACCTACTTTGCGGTCGTCGGCAACAGAGCCGGGGATGCAGAATGCTTGCAAGCCGATACCGATAGCTTCGGCAGCTTCGGCAGCGTTTTTGCAGCCTTTTTTGATGGCGATAGCGCAACCTACAACGTATGCCCACTTAGCATTTTCGAAACAGATAGGTTGAGTTTCTTCACAAGTCTTGTAAGGATCGATGCCGGCAGCGTCGCAGATAGCGTTAGCCTCTTCGATGTCCTTGATGCCGTTTTCGTTCAAAGCAGCGAGAATCTGCTTGATTCGACGGTCTTGGCTTTCAAATTTGACTTCTCTAATCATAGTTGTTTCTCCTATTCTTTACGTGGGTCAATATATTTAACAGCATCAGCAAAACGTCCGTAGCAACCTTTTGCTTTTTCCATAGCCTCGTTAGCGTCTACGCCGTTTTTAATCATTTCCATCATCTTGCCGAGGTGGATGAATTCGTAGCCGATAACTTGGTTTTCTTCGTCGAGAGCCATGCGAGTGCAGTAGCCTTCAGCCATTTCGAGGTAGCGAGTACCGGTTTTTGTAGTGCCGAACATAGTACCAACTTGACTGCGGAGGCCTTTTCCGAGGTCTTCGAGCGAAGCACCGACAGCCAAACCGCCTTCAGAGAAAGCAGATTGAGTGCGGCCGTAAACGATTTGGAGGAAGAGTTCGCGCATCGCTGTGTTGATAGCGTCGCAAACGAGGTCGGTGTTGAGGGCTTCCAAAAGGGTCTTGCCGGGGAGAATTTCCGACGCCATAGCGGCTGAGTGGGTCATACCCGAGCAACCGATGGTTTCTACCAATGCCTCTTGGATGATGCCGTCTTTTACGTTGAGAGTGAGTTTGCAAGCACCTTGTTGCGGTGCGCACCAGCCAATACCGTGAGTAAGTCCGCTGATGTCTTTAATCTCTTTTGCGCGCACCCACTTCCCTTCTTCGGGAATCGGTGCGGATGGGTGATTAGCACCTTTCTTCACACAGCACATGTGCTGCACTTCTTGAGTGTAAATCATAACGCGTTGTTTAAAATTTATTCTTTAAAAAGATATCTATTTTCAGCAAAGGTACGAATTTTTTGCGGCATAATTGCAATTGCTTTTAGAGCCTGTTTTATAATAAATGTTAAACCGTGCGGCCGGTCGAATAGAGTCGGGCGTTTTTGTGTACTTTTGTCGGCGTATGTGGCTCGCAGCTGTTTTGGAATGGTGTTTGGCGCATCTCACTTATTGGGTGGTGTTTGTGCTTATGGTGATGGAAAATTCTGTGTTTCCGTTGCCTGCCGAGCTTATTGTTGCGCCGGCTGCATACAATGCCGCCAACGGAGAGGCTAATTTTTGGCTGCTTTTGCTGCTTACCACTGCGGGGTCGACCGTGGGGGCTATCATCAACTACTATCTGTCGCTTTGGATAGGTGCGCCGATGATTCATCGCTTTGCCGAAAGCCGCTGCGGACGGTTCATCGGTCTGTCGAGTGAACGACTCCGGCGTGCCGAAGATCTGTTTCGTCGGCGGGGTAATGTGGCGATTTTCTTGGGTCGCATTTTGCCTGTCGGGCGGCAGTTCATTTCGATACCTGCCGGGCTGGCGCGGATGAACATTTGGTCGTTCATCGGCTTTACGACGCTGGGGTCGGCGCTGTGGAACCTGTTTCTGATGGGCATCGGCTACTATCTTGCAGCACTGCTTCCGCCCGACCAAATTGCCGCTCGCTTGGTGGAATACAGCAATTGGGTGACGTTCGGCTTTATCGCTGCGATTGCGGTGGCTGTAGGGTGGCATTACGCCGTGCGTTACGTCAAACGCCGTCGCAGTCGCTGATTTTTCGGCGTGGATTGCTCCGATGTGCGAATTTTTTCTTATTTTTGAGGAATAAATTTTTGTTATGGCATATTTTTCGATAATAGTACCTGTATATAATCGTTTGGACGAGGTTCGCGACTTGCTTGAGAGTCTGTCGCAACAGACGTGCCGCGACTTCGAAGTGGTAATCGTCGAAGACGGTTCGACGAGTCCGTGTCGCGCCGCCGTCGACGAGTTTGCCGACGCAATCGACGTGCACTATTACTATAAGGAGAACGAGGGTCGCAGCCTTGCGCGCAACTATGGTATGGAACGTGCCGAGGGCGAATATTTTTTGTTTTTCGACTCCGACTGTGTCATTCCGCCGACGTATATCGCCACGCTGCGACAACGTCTCGGCGAGCACTACAGCGACTGCTTCGGCGGTCCCGACGCCGCTCACGAGTCGTTCTCCGACACGCAGAAGGCAATCAACTATTCGATGACGTCGTTTCTCACCACCGGCGGGATTCGCGGAGGCAAGGTGCAGCTCGAGAAGTTTGTACCGCGAACGTTCAATATGGGCTTTAGCCGCGACGTATATAAGAAGGTAGGCGGCTTCCGCGAGATGTTTTCGGAAGACATCGACATGAGCACGCGCATTCGCCGTGCCGGATTCAGCATATCGTTGATACGCGACGCGTTTGTCTACCACAAGCGGCGCACAAATCTGCGACTGTTCTGCCGGCAGATTTACGTGTTCGGCATGTCGCGCATCACGCTCTATCTGCTCTATCCCGATTCGCTGAAGTTGGTGCATTGGCTGCCGGCTGTTTTCGTCGTAGGCGTAGTGGCGATGGTTGTGCTTGCCGCTCTGCTGTCGTGGATGTGGATATTGCCCTTGGCGGCTTATCTGCTTGCCATCTTTGCGACGGCATTGGCGTCGACTCGGAGCCTGAAAGTGGCAGCGCTGGCGGTTCCGGCGAGCGTAATCCAGTTGGGAGGCTACGGAGTAGGGTTCTTGCAGTCGTTTGTGTGGAAAATCTTGCTGCGTCACGGGCGCAACATCGAGCAAGAAATAGCAATAAGAAAAGGAAAATAGGCTATGGAAGAGCAACTACGACCGCTGCAGATGGCAGATATGAGCGAGGAAGACCGCCCGCGCGAGAAGGCGTTGCACGGCGGCTTGCAGTCGCTGTCGACAGCCGAACTGCTGGCGATTCTTCTTGGCAGCGGCACGTCGGGGATGTCGGCGGTAGCGCTGGCGCAGCACATTCTGAAAGACGTCGACCAAAGCCTTGTTGCGCTGTCGCAGCGGAGCATAAAAAACTTGGTTGCAAACTTCAAAGGCGTCGGCGAGGCAAAAGCCATAACCATCCTTGCCGCAATGGAATTGGGACGCCGTTATCGCGACGAGAGTCCCAAACAGGCGCCACAGATAACGTCGCCGGAGGATGCCTACGGGCTAATGCAATATACGCTTGCCGACCTCGACCACGAAGAGTTTTGGATAGCTTATCTCAATGCCGCGCGGCGCGTTACCAAAAAAGAGCGCATCAGCCAAGGCGGACTGACGTCGACGGTTGTCGATGCCAAAATCGTGGTGCGTCATGCTCTCGACGAACAGGCGACGGCGCTGATACTCTACCACAACCACCCGAGCGGAAATATGCGTCCCAGCAAGCAAGACGACAAGTTGACACAGACGCTGCGGGCGGCGGCGAAGCTCTTCGACATCCAAGTGCTCGACCACATTATCGTGACCCGCGGAGGCTACTACAGCTACCTTGCCGAGGACCGTTTCGACGAGGTCGACAAGATGAAATGATAATAATTTGTTCGATTTGTTTTGCTATTGTATGCAAATATGCTAACTTTGCAAAGCAAAATCGGATGCAAAAAATAATGTTCCGGGATAAAATACTGTAAAACATCGTACGATTATGAAAGAACTCGACCGTATTTTAGCAGAGAGACTTCTCAACATCAGTGCAATCAAATTGCAACCCGACAACCCATTCACTTGGGCATCCGGGTGGAATTCGCCAATCTATACCGACAATCGCAAAACGCTTTCCTACCCGGGTCTTCGCAGCTTTATTAAGGTAGAACTTGCACGACTCATTATGGAAAATTTTGACGATGCGGAAGTGGTAGCAGGTGTTGCCACAGGAGCCATTGCGCAAGGTGCACTCGTCGCCGACTCAATCGGCTTGCCCTACATCTACGTGCGTTCAACCCCGAAAGACCACGGATTGGAGAACCTGATAGAAGGCAATCTCAAGCCCGGTCAGAAAGTCGTTGTTGTCGAAGATTTGGTGTCGACAGGCACGAGCAGCTTGAAAGCCGTTGAGGCAATCCGCAATGCCGGAGCCGAGGTGGTAGGTATGGTGGCAATCTTCACCTATCAATTTCCCATCGCTACCGAGCATTTCCGCAAAGCCGGCGTAAAGCTATACACGTTGAGCAACTATTCGGCGATGCTCGATGCTGCTCTCGAAATCAACTACATCAAAGAGTCGGACGTCGAAACTCTCAAAGAGTGGCGCAAGTCCCCGGCAACTTGGTCGGCTAACCGCGAAGACGAAGAATAACAACCCCTATGGCAGTTTTTAAAAGTAATAAGAATGTAATCAATCACCCCGTTGAGGTCGTGTATAACCGCTTGTCGGACTTGCGTAATTTCGAAAGTTTGGCAGGTCGTATGCCGGAAGAACTCAGCGGAAAGGTGGAATTCGAAGTAAGAGATAATTATCTGACAATCAAGACGCAACAAATCGGCGACATTTCGTTTATCTTGTCGCGAAAGGTTGTCAACCAAGTGATTTCGTTGGAGACCGTCAGCGGCTCGTCGCCGATGCCGTTCTCGATAGAGATACTGCTGAGCGCCGACGGTGACAATACCGTAGCCGAAGTGGAAACGAAAATCGAACTCAACCCGATATTTAAGGCGATGGTGTCGAAGCCGATACAAGACATGACCGACAAATTCGCCGCGCTGTTGGCGATTATTCCCTACAACGGTTAAACCCTTGTCTGTACGACAAATGTCAAAAATCCACGAGAGCCTGTTTTTTATGAAGCAGGCTCTTGATTTGTTTGTGTTTTTTTTACTATTTTTGTGGAGAAGCAAAGAGAGTGATGGTTAAGTGCTTGATTTTTAGCAATTCGGGCGAGCTCCTCAGGGTGCCATGCGATTCGGTGGTGTATATCTCCGCCGACGGCAACTATTCGACCCTTATTCTGGCTAACGGCTCGAAACATACAGTCACCTCGCAACTCGGTCAGATTGAACAAAAACTGTCGACTGTGGTCGACAACGGTGATAATCGCTTTATTCGCATCGGTAAGAGTTTGATTGTCAATAAAGATTACATTGCATATATCAACCCGACAAAACAGAAACTTGTTCTGTCGGATTACTGCACTTTCAGGCATGAGGTCGACCCGTCGCGTGAGTCGCTGAAGGCACTGAAAGAATATTTAGAAAAGGAGGAAAGTCTATGAATAAACTAAACGACATAGGAGACGACGAGATAAGAGTCATTTCGCAACGTGAGTATCTTGTATGCCCATCGGATTCCGACAACTCGAAAAATTCGCCTTGGGGGTGCGTCGGCTGCGCTGCTATCGTTGTTGCAATAATAGTAGGAGTCGCATGGCTTTTGTTTTGGCATGGCTGCGACGACGCCACCGAGCAGGAAAGCCTGACTGTGACGAACGAAGGCGCATCTAACAGCGACGAAATCGTGCTACATAAGAAAGGCTATGTCGAGATACTTGATACCATAGTCGGCGGAGTGCCCCTCGTCGTGCTGACTCCGCACGATGCCGTGCCGTCGCTTCACGTCGGCGCCGACGTGCTCAAAAGCAAAGATGCCGTGATGGCAATGCAGGCAGCCGATATCCGCAGCGATAATGGTGGAATCGTCGGCGCATTCGTTGTCGAAGGCAATCTGCTCAGCCGAGGCAAGGCAAAAACCGGATTCTGCGCCATCATCGATGGAACGATTACCATAGGCGTTGCCGACGCCACACCGTTGTTCGAAAAAGCAATCGAGTCGGGCGGCTATTTCTTCCGCCAATTCCCGCTGGTGGTAGGCAATCAGATAGTAGAAAACAAACCGCGAGGCGACTCGCTTCGCAAAGCGCTTGCCGAATGGCGCGGCGCAAAGGTTGTCGTTATGAGCCGCATCGCTATGTCGTACCACGACTTTTCGCAAACCCTCGTCGATATGGGCGTAACGAATGCCATCTACCTTGTCGGCTCTTCGTCGGCAGGCTTTGCCGTCGATTCGCATGGCATCCGTACAGACTACGGCGAAAAATCGCCGCCGCCCTACGAAAACGTCAACTACATCGTCTGGCGCTAATCGGCAGAAACATATTTACAATTTTAATGATGCGAATACCTTTTACTATTATTTTTATTTGGGTTGCGATTTCAATGCTTATATTGGCATCTTGTTCTTCGTCTTATGATAAGGAGTTATTATCGGTAGAACTAGTTATGAATGAGTCGCCCGACTCGGCATTATATATGCTCGAAAGAATTGATACATCTCGTTTGGCAAGCGAAAATAATCGAGCACTATATTCGCTGTTGTTATCGCAAGCGAAGGATAAAACCTATCAATATTCAGTTGACGACTCTTTGATAAATGTTGCCAAAATATACTATGACAAAACAAATGATACTTATCGCAAAATGTTGTCGCATTATTATTTGGCACGAATATTTTTTCACAGAGAAGATTTTTCGCAATGTATAGTTGAATTGTTTATTTCGCAAGAATATGCAACGGAGTTAGACGATTATTTCTGGAAGGGTATGATTTGCCGTGCAATATCGGATGTATATAATAAGACAATGAATGTAGCGGAAGAGCTGAAGTATGCTATTGATGAATTTGATAATTTTAAAAAAAGCGGTCGTCAGCCGCATCTTAATTATGCGTTGTTAGATTTGGCAAGAGCGTATAGTAATAAAGGTAATAATAAACATGCCATAAGTTTGTGCCAAGCAGCCATTGATTCAGCAAAGGTGAGTGAAGATGAATACCTTCAATTTGATGCAATTCAATTGTTGGGACAATGCTATGTCACAAACGCTAATTATAAAGAAGCAATACCAATATTTGAGTCTTTCCTTGAAGATAGTGTGGCTCAGACCTGTGATATCTTGTATCTAGCTTTAGCTTATTCTGAAACAAATCAAATGGAACGAGCGCTTAATTTATTGAATTCCGTTTCTGACACTTGCAATGCAATTAATTACAGGACTCGTTATAAAATTTTTAAATTCGACGGGAAAGTCAATGATGCCTTGATTGCTTTGGAAAAATATGATAGAGTAGTAGAAGATTCGTTTTATGTTAAAGTGCGACAAAATTTAACCTCAAATGTGGTAAACCATTATACGCTAAGCAAAAAGACAATAGAAACGGAACGAGACAAAAGTAGATTGCTGTCTTGGCTTATTGGTTTGATCAGCACTCTTATTCTATTAATAGTTGCCATCTCGGTTTTTGTATATAGAAAGCGGCAATCGGCAATAGTAAGTGAAAATATAGAGATAGCTCGCCGGTTGCGTCATATGTTGACCGAGAAAGGTTCAGAGGTGTCGCAAGCCCGTGATGAGATAAAGGAACTACTGACATCTAAATATCAGTTATTCGACACTTTGTGCCAACTCGTTTATGAATCGAACGACACGGCAACAGCTCGTAGGCGAATTTCGGATACGGTTTCACGACTTATCAAGCAGATGCAAAACGATTCGGAGATGTTTATTGAACTTGAAATGTTTGTAAATAGCCACTACTCGAATCTGTTGTCAGAATTAAAAGCGGATTTGCCGCAATTGCCGGATAGCTATTATAAGTTGTATGTTTTTTCAATTTTGGGCTTTTCGGATAACGCAATTTCAATATTTTTGAATAAAATGGCTGTAAGTTCCGTTTGGAACACTCGTCGTCATTTAAAAGATAAATTGAAAACTCTCGAAGAGGAGAAACAAATTAAATATTTGAGCTATCTTGCATAATTTGTTGATTTAGAATAGATTGGCATCTTCTTCTGCTTTGGTTGTACTTAATGTGTTGAAAATTAACTGGTTATAATTGGCTGCTTGTTTGCTGCCAACTTGTGCTTGCGAGCGTCGTCGTAATAAGCTGATTGTTAGTCTGTTATTTTTTGCTTGTGCCAACTTAAATTGGTGCGTTTTTAGCCCGGATTTGATACTATAGTCATAATTTTGTTAACGAAAATCATCGTCGATTTTTTTAAGTATGATGGAAATGTTAATTATGGTTTCAACAAATAG
>JBJEDO010000067.1:0-18987 GCA_051872155.1 Candidatus Limisoma sp. | reverse complement strand
TTTTATGGTTTTTGGTGCTAATCGAAAATTCTGTTATTTGCAACAGTCTTTTCGATTAGCGAAGGGTCGGTCGGCGGTTTTTGGATGTGTGCTGTATGCTAAAACGGCGACATGTCCTAAAATTTGGGACAGAATTGCTAATGTTTGTCCTCAAATTGGGGACAGGTTCGGTGGGTGGCTTGTTTGCCGAGCCTTGTTGTTTGTTTTGCCCGGGTAGCTGCAGTGTTTTTCCCGAGGCGGCTGAAGTGTTTAGCCGATCCTTGTTGTTTGTTTTCTCGGGGCAGTTGGTTTTTCGGCGGTGATTTTGTATATTTGCATCGACAACTGATGTATTTACTCTGTTAACTATTCGTTATGTTTCTATCATTCAAGAAAATTTCATTCAGGGCTTTAGCGGCTGCGGCTGTGATGACGGCGTTCGTCGGTCAGGCTGCCGAATTCGATTCGAAGGATTATATCAAGTTGGCGTCCGACCAAACGGCGTATCTCAGCAAGCGTCCTGCTGAGGATGCTCGTCTGTTCCGCTCGGCGGCTGTAGAGGCTAAGATTGTGGAGGTTAAGCGTTTGCTTGCCGACAACGACTACCTTGCGTGGATGTTCGAAAACTGTTTTCCGAACACGCTCGACACGACTGTTCACTACGATGGCGCCGACGATACGTTTGTCTATACGGGCGACATTGCGGCGATGTGGCTGCGCGACTCGGGTGCTCAGGTGTGGCCGTATGTGCGTTTTGCCAACGAGGATGCTCATCTGCGTGCCATGCTTCGCGGTGTCTTGCTGCGCCAATTTCGCAGCATCGCCATCGACCCGTATGCCAATGCGTTCAATCCGGGTTCGAAGGACGACAATATGTGGGCGAACGATATGACCGACATGAAGCCGGAATTGCATGAGCGTAAGTATGAGATTGACTCGCTATGCTATCCTGTCCGCTTAGCGTACTACTATTGGCAGGTGACGGGCGATGCGTCGGTGTTCGGCGAGGAATGGCTGAAGGCTGTTGAGGCGATAGTGCGTACGTTCGTCGAGCAACAGCGTCCGGGCGGCAATCTCGGTCCTTACCATTTCCAGCGCTTGACGGCTACGACCAACGATACGCACACCAACGGCGGCTACGGCGCTCCGGTAAAGCCTTGCGGCTTGATTTGCTCGTATTTCCGCCCGTCGGACGACGCGTGTACTTATCTTTTCCTTGTGCCGTCGAACTTTATGGCGGTGACGTCGCTGCGCAAGGCTGCGGAGATTCTTACGGCGGTCAACGGCAACACTGCGCTTGCCGGACGCTGTCGGAGTCTTGCCGACGATGTCGAGGCTGCGCTGAAGAAGTATGCGGTCTACAGTCATCCGGAGTTCGGCAAGGTTTATGCTTACGAGGTTGACGGATTTGGCAACCATAATCTTATGGACGATGCCAACGTGCCGTCGCTGCTTGCCATGCCTTATCTGGGCGACGTTGCCGTCGACGACCCGATTTATCAAAACACGCGCCGACTTGTGCTGAGCGACAGCAATCCGTATTTTTTCAGCGGAACAGCCGGCGAGGGCATCGGCGGACCGCATATTGGATTTGATATGGTTTGGCCGATGTCGATAATGATGCGTGCGTTTACGAGCACCGACGACGCGGAGATTCTGCGCTGCTTGGAGATGCTGATGCGCACGGACGCGGGTACGGGGCTTATGCATGAGTCGTTCCATAAAGACGACCCTGCGCGTTACACGCGTCCGTGGTTCGCCTGGCAGAATACGCTCTTCGGCGAACTCGTTCTTCTCCTGATTGACGAGGGCAAACTCGACCTGCTCCGCCGCGCGCGGAGATAGACGGCAACGATAATAGCAACAACGCCACCTTGCGGTAGTGCGAGGTGGCGTTGTGTATTGATTTATTGGTTTAACCGTGTGGACTATTTTACTCGTTTTACGACTTTTTGGACTTTGCCGTCGGTGTATTTGATGATGTTGACGCCGTTGCAGTAGTCGTTGATGCGACGACCGGAGATGTCGTAGATGGCTGTTGGCTGAGCGCTGTCGGATTCAATCGACGATACCGCGCCTTCGCCATTGGGCGTGATTTCCACTTTGTCGACAACGGCAGCTCCGGTATCGGTTATTACGCACCACGAATCTTCGGATTCGCAAACCCCAAAGTGCGCATTTGCAGGATAGGTGATTGCGCAGTTGTTGAGTGTGAGTTCTTTTAGCGCTTTAACGGCAGGATATGTCTTGGTGTTCTCTGCGTTTGTTGCGCCGTAGGCAATCACTTTTGCGTTGTCGACCACGAGTTTTGATATTTCGGAGCCAAGGCCGTTATCGAATCCGAGGATACCGTATTCGGAAGATTTCGCCAGCACGGTGCAGTCTTTGATTGTTGTTGTTTGGTCGTCACCGCTGCTGATGTATAATGCGGCATAGCTGTCGCATTCAAGGTTAAGTACGCCACCGCCGGAGATTGTCATTTTGTTTCCGATAAAATATAGGCTAATGTCCGCCGATTTGAGCGTGTTGTTTCCTTTTACTATAATTTTGAAGTCGTCAAAGTTAGTCCAGATTGCGGCTTCTGATTCTGTGGTTGAGATTGTTGCATCTTCGAGGGTCAATGTTTGGGTTGTGGCGTCGAATGCCGCTTTGCCCGACACGCCTTCTATGTAGGTCAAGTCGTCTTGAGAGCCGCTGACAAATTGCCCGAGGACCACAAGATTGGCTGCGCTTGCCGTTGCAGCTGTTGCGCACAAGATGAGAGAAAGAAGTGAAAATTTTTTCATAACTGTAAACTAAGATTTTTCTAATAAAATGTAGCGCCGACGCAATAGCTGTGTCGACGCAACAAAGTTAGACCTAAACCTCTTGTGCTGTATTTCGTTTAAGGAACAAAATCTTTCGTTTAAGGAACAAAATGGCGTTTCGGGGCTGTATTTGCGTTATCGCGAGCGCATTCCGCCGCCGATAGAGCGAAGTTTCTGCGAGTTGAAGCTGTTGCTGTTGCCCGAGCCGTAGCCGGTCGGGTTGCCATACTCGTCGTAGTCGTCGCCGTACTCGTTTTCTTCGTCGTCGTATCCCGTTTTCTTGTTTTTATCCGATTCGGTTTCCCATTTCTTCTTTTCGGGCTTGTTTTTCTTGATTTCTTCCGGTTTTTGGGCATCGACGGCAGTTGCGTAGATGTCCCAAGTTTGCTCTACGTCCCAGTTCTTCTTGAGGTTGACCACGCCGGGATAGTAGTAAGTTTCTTCGGGTTGGAGGCGTTGAGCGTAGTTGCCGGTGTCGTATTGCCCGTTGCGGTTGCGGTCGAAATATAGACGTGCGTAATATTTTGCGGGCAGCATGTTGATAAATTCCGCTTTTCCGCCGCGCACGGGCACGGCGAGGACGGGCGAATCGCTCGAGTTGAGCAGTTCGACGACGGCACTGTCGCCGGCAGCGGGAATGTTGAATATCAAGTTGCCGTATTCTTCGAGTTTGCGCACGTTAAAGGTGGCTTCGTAGTCTTTGTTGAACACGCCGTAGATGTTCGTAATGCCGAGCGAATCGATGCGCATGCGATATTGCTCGCCGGGCTCCCACTTGTGGCGAATCTGTAGCGTGCGTCGGTCGAGCGTTGTGTCGCGATAAGCCAGGCGATAGTCGGTGATGTCGGTCCAGAGCGTGTCTTGCTTCATCTCGAGATGGAAAGCGGCTGAGTCGAGTCGCTCAATCGGTTCCTGACTTTGTATGATTACGGGCGCGTAGACTTCCTGTGTGCCGCCACTGAGCAGCGAAAGCGACAGGAATTGCATCTTCGGCAGCGAGTCTTCGACTTCGTCTTTTTTCTTTTTCTCTTTTTTAGGCTTTTCGCGCTGGAAGTTGAAACGGAGTGTGTCGGTCGTCCACGAGAGGTTGTCGGTCGAGTCGGTCTTGAGGTAGCGAAGTGCCACGTTTAGCGTATCCGACGAGACGAGTTCGGGACGGCGAATCCAGTAGGTCAGCGTGTCGTTGTGCTGCGAGCGTTCGAGCGTGTACCACGAATTGTCGGGCTGCGGCTTGTTGACGATTTCGAGATGTGGAAGAGTGTCGCTCGGCGCGGCAAAGATTATGCTCAGGCGCGTTGAGTCGATGCGACTGTTGTTTTGCAAATATTGCGATTTTCGATTTTCGTTGAACATCGACAGCAGGATGTCGTTGGGGTAGAAACGGGTTTTGTTGACCGTTCTGACGCTGTCGACGGTCTTGCCGTCGAGGGCAAAGGCAGTGTCGGCAACGGCTTCGGGGCGGCACCAAGGCACGACGATGCTGTCGTAGAAGGCGATGTCTTCGGTCGGGTTGCCGAATTTGTAGTCGCGGTCGAGGTCGTTGATGGCAAACACGCGGTAGCTTCCGGGACGCACGTTGCGCACAATGAAGCGGCCGCGGCTGTCGGTGCGGGCGATGCGTTCGAGTTTAACCTTTGTAAAAGCTGTGTCGCTCATGTTGCTTTGCAGCCCGACGATGACGTTTTGCTGAGGCTCGAGACTGCGCGAATCGAGCACGATGCCCGACACTCGAAGCGAGTCGATAGCCTCTCCGGTCGAAAACGCAAAGGCAAAATTTTCGAGCGGATTGCCTTCGTTGTTATCTTGGATAGAGTTTGAGAAGTCGATAGTATAAGTGGTGTTTGGCAGAAGGGTGTCGACGAGTTCGATGGTCACCTTCTTTCCGGCGGCGCTCATTTTGGGCATTTCGGTCTGCGCCGGCGAGACGACAATCTTGTTCGACGGGTCTTTGAGTTGCACGATTTCGTCGAAGGAAAGTTCGATTTTGTTCTTTTTGCAGTTCACTTCGTTAGGCTCGGGCGAACTCTTGACGAAAATCGGCGGCATCTTGTCTTGGGGACCGCCTTCCGGGTTGCCGATGCTTGCGCAGGAGTAGAAAATCCATGCGGCAACGAGTGTAAATAATATATATAGTGAGTGTCGTGACTTCATATGTTGATAATTTGAGTGCAAAAATAGTAAAAATATATGTAAAACTTTGCGATGGCGCAAAATTTGTATAGTAATCGCGCGGAAGTATTTATTATAATAAGGTAAAAAGGGCAAAATTTTGGTCGAAAAGCGAAGCGAAAATGCGATAATCGACAATAAAAACGCAATAACGGGCTTAAAAATTTTCTAACTTGAAATAATTAATGTATATTTGCACGCTAATAATGCAAAATTGAAATTAAATAAAATACTAAACAAAAATGCAAAGTAAAGGTTTTATTAGAGTCCTTACGGTCTTATTGGTCCTTGTTTGCGTATTTTACTTGTCGTTCTCGTTCGTAACCAACAGCATCGAAAAGGATGCTGCAGCGTTTGCGGCGACGAAGAACAGCGACGAAAATTCGCAAGCCTACAAGGATGCCTATAAGATGTATCTCGACTCTATTGGCAAAGAGAAAGTGTACTTAGGCTACACTTACAACGAAGCGAGAGAAAAGCAAATCGGTTTAGGTCTTGACTTGAAGGGCGGTATGAACGTCACCCTTCAAATTTCGGTGCCCGACATCTTGCGGGCTTTGTCGAAAGAAAATCCGGACCCGAAGTTCAACGAGGCAATCAAATTGACCGAGAAGAGCAAAGCTAAAGATTTTGTAGGCACATTCTGCGAAGAATATCAACGTCTTGCGCCGGGTGGAAGTCTCGCTCAGATTTTCCGTTCAATCGAAAAAGTTAAGACCGGTATGACCAACGCCGAGGTAGAGAAAGTGCTCCGCGACGAGGTTAACGCTATGGTCGACAACTCATACAACACGCTTCGTACACGTATCGACCGCTTCGGTGTGGTTGCTCCGAACATCAAGAAGATGGAGCGCGACGGCCAAATCTTGCTCGAACTTCCGGGCATCAAGGAGCCGGAACGTGTGCGTAAACTTTTGCAAGGTTCCGCCAACTTGGAATTCTACGAGACTTATACTCTCCAAGAGCTTCAAGGCGCGCTTGCTCAATTGAGCGACGCAGCGCAAAAGGGCGAAGCTGCTGCGGCAGCACCTGCAGCCGTTGAAGGTGCTGAAGGCGAAGCTGCCGCTGCCGCCGACACTGTCAACGTTGCTGTGGCTGACACAGCAGCAGTTGCTGAAGCCGCTCCGGCTGAAAAGCCCGCAGAGGCTAAGGCTGACGAGGCTGCTCCGGCTGCCAAGACTCTTGCTCAAATGCTTTGGGGCAACGCTCAAACAGGCGGTCCGGCTATCGGTATTGTTAACGTTCAAGACACAGCTGCTGTCAACGCAATCTTGCGCAGCGACGCCGCTAAGCGTATCCTCCCGACTAACCTCAAATGCGCTTGGTCGGTTAAGGCTATCGACGCTAAAGAACGTTTCTATCAACTCGTATCGCTCAAGACACAAAACGGCAAGCCGCGTTTGGGCGGCGACGTAGTCGTTGACGCAAGCTCCGACTTCGACAACATGCAAGGTAACGTTGTTTCGATGTCGATGAACAACGAAGGCGCTCGCCGTTGGGCTCAAATCACTCAAGAAAACATCGGTAAGCAAGTTGCTATCGTGCTCGACGACCAAGTTTACTCTTTCCCGACAGTTAACTCGGTAATCGAAGGCGGTCGCTCGCAAATCACCGGTCAATTCACTCCCGAAGAGGCTACCGACTTGGCTAACGTGCTTAAGTCAGGTAAGATGGTTGCTAAAGTCAACATCGTCAGCGAATCGGTTATCGGTCCGTCGCTTGGTAAGCAAGCCATCGAGTCGGGTATCTGGTCGTTTGTCATCGCACTCGTAGTGTTGATGCTGTTCATGATTTCGTTCTACGGCTTCACTCCGGCAATGGTTGCAAACTGCTGCTTGATTATCAACCTCTTCTTCACACTCGGAATTTTGGCATCGTTCCAGGCAGTGCTTACGCTGTCGGGTATCGCCGGTATCGTGCTTTCGCTCGGTATGGCAGTCGACGCCAACGTGCTTATCTTCGAGCGTACTAAAGAAGAATTGCGCGCAGGCAAGAATGTTAAGTCGGCACTCGCTGACGGTTACAAGAACGCATTCTCTGCAATCTTCGACTCTAACTTGACATCAGTTATCACCGCAATCATCCTCTTGGTTTACGGTACAGGTCTTATCAAAGGTTTCGCAACGACATTGCTCATCAGCATCATCTGCTCGTTCTTCAGCGCAATCTTCTTGTCGCGCATCGCATTCGAGTGGTTGCTCAAGAAAGAGCGTTTTGCAAATATGACCTTCACCACCAAGATGAGCCAAAACTTCTTGAAGAACGTCAAGGTAGACTTCCTCGGCCAACGCAAGAAAGCCGGCATGATTATCGGTGCAATCATCGTGATTATCGCTGCATCGTTCATCTTCAAGGGTATCGATAAGGGTATCGACTTCTCGGGCGGTCGCAACTACATCGTACAATTCGACCACGACGTGAAGACCGGCGACTTGACAAACAAGCTTCAACCGCTCTTCCCCGAATCGTCGGTATCGGTAATCACAATCGACAACGATTCGAAAGTACGCGTATCGACCAACTACAAATATGCTGACGAAGGCGAAGGCGTCGACGACGAAGTAATGCACATCCTCTACACAGGTTTGAAAGACGACCTCAACGGTATGTCGTACGAAGACTTCAGCGTGTCGAACGAAGAAGTCGGCGTGGTACAAACCGAGAAAGTCGGACCGAGCATCGCATCCGATATGACAACCGGTGCAATCTGGGCAGTGTTCTTCTCGCTCATCGCCATCACGCTCTACATCTTGTTCCGCTTCCGCGACATTTCGTTCTCGGTAGGTGCACTTGCATCGTTGGCGTTCACATCGTACATCATCATCGGTTTCTACTCGCTCTTCAGCGGCATCCTTCCGTTCTCGATGGAAATCGACCAATCGTTTATCGCAGCAATCCTGACCATCATCGGTTATGCAATTAACGATACCGTGGTTGTGTTCGACCGTATCCGCGAGATGATCGGACTCTATCCGAAGTCAGACCGCAAAGAGGTAATCAACAATTCGTTGAACACCACTTTGACTCGTACAATTATGACATCGGTAACTACCGTGCTCGTGCTCTTGTGCATCTTCATCTTCGGTGGAGAAACCATCCGCAGCTTCACATTTGCAATGCTCTTCGGCGTGATTATAGGTACATTATCTACAATCTACGTGGCAACTCCGATTGCTTACGCAATGCAAAGCCGTAAGATTGCTAAAAAAGCAAAAAAGTAAGATAATAGATTGATATGTTGGGGGCGTGCCGTGCGTGATGCATAGGCGCGCCCTTTTTAGGTGAATATGCAATCGGCAAAGCGCCGATATGCAGTCGTGAATAATACATTATTAATAATAAGTTTGCTCGCAAGGCAAATATTTAATACATTTGTATCGTTATGGCAGGTTCAAACTTTATCGACTATGTAAAAATCGTGTGTCGCTCGGGGAAGGGCGGCGCCGGCTCTGCGCATTTCCACAGAGCGAAATACGTTCCCAAAGGCGGACCCGACGGCGGTAACGGCGGTCGCGGAGGGCATATCATCTTGCGCGGCAACCGCAATCTGTGGACTCTTCTGCACCTCAAATACCAACGTCACGTCTTTGCTACCAACGGACAGGCAGGCGGCGAATGTCGCAGCTCGGGCAAGGACGGCGAAGACCGCATCATCGAAGTGCCCTGCGGAACGGCTGTCTACGACGCCGACGACGGTAAGTTTCTCTGCGAAGTGACCGACGACGGGCAAGAGATAAAACTCCTGCGTGGCGGTCGCGGCGGTCTGGGCAACTGGAACTTCAAGTCGCCGACCAACCAAGCGCCGCGATATGCACAGCCCGGTGAACCTTCGATTGAGAAAACCGTCATCCTCGAGCTAAAGTTGCTCGCCGACGTCGGTCTCGTGGGCTTCCCCAATGCCGGAAAGTCGACGCTGCTGTCGTCGATTTCGGCTGCCAAGCCGAAGATTGCCGACTATCCGTTTACGACGCTCGAGCCTAACCTCGGCATCGTGAGCTACCGCGACTCGCGCTCGTTCGTGATGGCTGACATTCCAGGAATTATCGAAGGTGCCAGCGAGGGCAAAGGCTTGGGACTCAGATTCTTGCGCCACATTGAGCGCAACGCTGTACTGCTCTTTATGATTCCCGCCGACACCGAAGGAATTCGTCGCGAATACGAGATTTTGCTCTCCGAACTCGAGAAATTCAACCCCGACTTGGCAGACAAAGGCAAGGTGCTCGCCGTTACCAAATGCGACATGCTCGACGACGAACTCATCGACGAAATTCGCCGTACCGACTTGCCCGAGGGCATCCCCACAGTGTTCATTTCGTCGGTTACGGGTCTCGGTCTGACCGAACTCAAAGACTTGCTTTGGCGCACAATCAACGACGAAGACAACCGCATCCCGTCGCGCATCACTCATCGCGACCTCGACATACGTCACCGCGTGGCTGAGGAAGACGAATTCATCATCGAGCACGACGACTCGGACGATGCCGACGAAACGTGGGACGTTGAATGGCCCGAAGAATACTGGGAAGATGATTTCAAAGAAGAATAACGCAGAACTTGCAGCGCCGATTGTGCCGTTGCAGTTCGACCAACCATTGAGCGGAGTTGTTGCCTTTGCCACACGTCGTGGCGAGGCGGGCATCTCCGCTTATTAGTCGTTCAATTGCTGCTCGTACGTGGGCGACGACCCGGCGCACGTCAGCCGCTGCCGCGAGGCGTTGCTGCAGACGCTCTGCATCGACGATTCGCAACTGCGGACGCTCCGACAAGTACACAGCGTGCGCGTTGTTGCCGCCGACGAAGCATCGCCGACAGTCGAAGCCGATGCCGTGGTGACGAACCGCCTCGGCGAGTATGTCGGCGTCTACACAGCCGATTGCGTGACCGTTCTGCTTGTCGACCCCGTCGCCAAAATCGCCGCAGCCGCCCATGCCGGTTGGAAAGGTACGCTCGGCGGAATCGTAACTCGCACGGTCGAAAAGATGACAAGCCTCGGCGCCGACGTTCGCCGCATCCACGTCGCGTTCGGTCCGGCAATCTGCGGCGGATGCTATGAAGTGGGGCAGGAATTGATTGAACGCTTTGCTGAAGCGGGATTTCCGATTGAACGCATTTCGACGGTCAACCCGACTACGCGGAAGCCGCATCTCGACCTGGTCGAAGCCAACGTCGTGTTGCTCGAGCGGATAGGGGTAGCCTCCGAACACATCCGACGCAGCAATATTTGCACACGATGTGCCCCGGACCAATATTTCTCGGCACGCGCTTTGGGCGTCGAGTCGGGACGTGTGCTGACGACGATTGCTATCGTTCGATGACGTAGACACCGCCGATAATAGCCGCGGCGCCAAGCAGCGATAGCGGCGTAACAACCTCGCCGAGAACGAGATAAGCCGACACGAATGTGACTATCGGATTGAGATTGATGTAGTTCGTCGATTTCACCGTGCCCAACCGCTTGACCACGGCGCTCCAGATAGTAAAGCAAAGCATCGATGCCAGCGCGCCCAGAAATAGCACGTTGGCAAGCACCTCCGGCTTCGCCAACAGCGCCAAGTCGAATCGCTCCGGATGGAAAGGCAGCCAAAGCGCCATCGAAAGCAGTCCGTAGGCAAATACCTTGCGCGTGACAAACACCGCCGAATACTTCTTGCCGAGCACCTTCAGCAGAATGCTGTAGACCGCCCACGAAGTGGCGGCGCAGAGCGTCAGCACGTCGCCAATCGGGTTGAAATTGAGGTCGACATTGCCGTGATAGATTATCACAATCACGCCCGCCAGCGCTATCACACTTCCGGCGATGATGCGCAGCGGATTGCGTGTGCGCTCGCTCCGAAAGATTGCCATGGCGAGCAGCGTGGTCAGCAACGGCGTACCGCTGATAATCATCGCCACGTTGACAGCCTGAGTGTATTGCAGCGCCGTGTTTTCGGTTATGAAGTAGAGCGACCCGCCGGTAATTCCCGCCAGAAAGAGAAGCGCCTCGTCGCGAAGGCTCTCCGACCAAAGTTTTCGCGGAGAGATGAACAGAATGCACGCGTAGGCTATGATGAATCGGTAAATAAAAATCTCAGTAGGTTGCAATCCTGATGATATGAGCATCTTTGTAGCCACAAAAGTGGTGCCCCATATCAGAACGGCAAGAATTGCAAGCACGTGAAACCAACCGTTGCCTAATTTTTTCATAAGAGCCTGATTAACTACAAAAGTTAATATTGAAGTCGCATATTTTTGAATGATTTTAGTCCTGAACTGAAGGAGCTTAGCGGGCTAAGTGACTGAAGTGAAGGGCGAAAAGCATCAAAAAGATGCGATGTGTTAGTTATATTTTTATTCATCATTACTTCTATTTTTGATTTTTAGTTTTAATTCTAAGCCTTGCCTGCTCTGTCATTCTTTGGCATCTTTGTCCGTGTTTTGCGGTTATGTGGCTCGCCACACGCCCTTAAAAGCACGAACAAACCTGCTCAAAGACTGACAGCTTCAATTATTTAACTTTTGTAGTTAATCAGGCTCTTAGTTACATTTTATATGCAA
The DNA here is from genome assembly GCA_051872155.1 of Candidatus Limisoma sp. Taxonomy (GTDB): domain Bacteria; phylum Bacteroidota; class Bacteroidia; order Bacteroidales; family Muribaculaceae; genus Limisoma. Next base: position 7,498 of record JBJEDO010000067.1, on the reverse strand, counting down.
AATTACGAATAATTTTTGTCACCGGACATCCTATTTGCCGCAAAAACTTTTGCTAATTCGTCGGCTTTGTCGTATCTTCGCATAAAAGCAATATTTAAGGCTTTTTTTCGTTAATATAGTAGAAAATACTGGATATGAAAAGATATATACAAATCGTTAGTGCGTTGGCAATCATCGTATTGTCGATGAGTTCGTGTAAGTCAACGAAAAGTGTGGCGTATTTCCAAAACGCCGAAACCGTAAAGAGCAAAATCGATTCGGGCGAATATATGGTAAAACTTATACCGTCCGACGTTATCGAGGTGACGATAAGCAGCCTTATTCCGCAAGCCACCGATGCCTATCGGTTGGTGCCGGCGCCCGAAAACGGGATGGATTTTGACCCTAAGACTGAGTATGTTATCAACGAGTCGGGCGAAATCAACGTGCCCACAATCGGCAAAGTTGAGGCTGCCGGAATGACCACGACGCAACTCGAAGACTTTCTGCGCAGCGAGGTGGCGAAAAGCGTAAGCGACCCGATTGTGGATGTTCGGTTGGTAAGTTTCCGCGTCAACGTGCTCGGCGAGGTTCGCAGTCCCGGTGCCAAGACCGCCAAGACGCAGCGTTACACCATCCTCGATGCCATTGCCGATGCCGGCGACCTCACGCTCTACGGAGTGCGCACCAACGTGATGCTCATTCGCGAAGAAGAGGGCGAACGCCGCTTCCACACCATCGACTTGACCGACGCAAATCTGCTGAATTCGCCGTATTTCTATCTCAAGCAGAACGACGTAATCTACGTCGAGCCCGACAAAGTGCGCGTCATCAATAGCGAATATAATCAAAACAATTCCTACAAATTGTCGATTGTTTCGGCTGTTGTCAGTGCAGCGTCGGTTGTCGCTTCGTTGATAATTGCTCTTGCCGTTAAATAAAGTCACATCGACCGATGATAAACCTCAGCAAGGCATACTTCGTGCTGTTTTGCTTGTTGGCGATAAGCCAACTGCTCTCACCGGCTATCTTCCAGATGATGGACGAGCTGGTGGTAGCCGCTATGGTGATGCTTGCCGGGGTTGATATGCTCTACAACCGCACCTGGCGCAACTATAAGGCGATGATTGTGCCAGGGCTTGTCATTACCGCCTATGCCGTCTATTCGGTGGCTATTAAGAGTAACGAGACGGTTGCAATTCGTGCCGACTATATTTTTCATCTTAAGCCTATTATCTGCTTTGGCGTGGCTTACGGACTTGCTCCGAAGTTCACGTTCAGCCAACGGCAGATTCTTAAATACATACTCATTGCAATATCGCTTGCGGCAGTGGCTATGTATGCCACTCTGCTGACCGGCTCGGCGATGTTCTACGACCTGCTCGTCGTGCCTTACTATGTGGGGTGCGTCACGCTCTGCGCCGGGCTGACGTTCTTGCTGTTTCTCGACGACGACAGCAAAACGGTGGTCCGTCGCAACCTCTTGCAAGCATTCCTGCTGCTTGCTCTCGGACTGGTGTGCACACGCTCGAAATACTACGGCGCGCTGCTGTTCATCGTGTTTATGGTGGTTGTCTATCGACCGGGATTCTTCGTAAAAATGTCGCTGCGCAACATCACGATTTGCTGTGCAGCGCTGTTGGTGCTTGCCGCCGTTTCGTGGAGCAAGTTTCAGTTCTATTTCGTGCAAGGAGGTATCGCCGTCAACGAGTTCGACGATTCGTCGACCGGTATGTTTGCGCGCTCGGCGCTCTATTTGGGTATGCTGTTTGTCCTTGCCGACTATTTTTGGCTCGGCTCCGGTTTGGGGTCTTATGCCACACAAGCATCAAATACATATTTTCACTATTCCGACTTGTATTATCAATACGATTTGGATAAGATTTACGGACTTTCGCCGGATTTCGATGCCTTTGTGGGCGATACGTTCTTTCCCGAACTTGCGCAGTTCGGCATTGTCGGGATTGTGCTGTTTGTGATGAGCATGGCGTGGCTGTTCAAAAAAGCGCGTCAGATACATCGTATCGGCGGCATCTTACCGGCAGTGGTAGTTGTCAGCATCCTTGTGTCGCTGCTAATCGATGCCATAGCGTCGCGTGCCATAGTGTCGTCGATGGGCGAATATCTGTTCGCACTGGCAGGGCTTGCGCTTGCTCCGTGCCGCACACTGTCGAGCCGCGACAAGAAAGAGATGCTGCGCAGTCTGCCCGAAGGCTCTACAACCCTTTGGGCTCGAGTTTTTAATAGAAAATGTAAAGAAAAAATGATATATGGAAAATAACAACGAAAAAATTGTCGACCTTTCGCGGACGATTTACGAAATCAAGAAGCACTGGTACTACTATGCGATATGCTTTGTGCTTTTTGTGGGATTCGGGGCTTTTTATATGTATAAAAAGAATCCGGTCTACATGTTTCGCGCCAACATGCTGATAGAGCAAGAAAGCGGCAGTGGCGCCAATTCGGCGGCAGCGGCTATGATGAAGTCGTTTTCGATGGGCGGCTTCGGCGGCGGCTCCGTCGACGACGAATTGCTGCTGATGCAGTCGCACAGCATTGTCAAGCAAGTCGTAACCGAACTGAAGTTGAATCGGCTTTACATCGACCGTGTCGGTGTCAAAAATTTGCCGCTCTACAACGATTCGCCTATCGAAATCAAGATTCCCGACGCCGTGCTCGACACCATCGTCGGCGTTTCCTTCCACGTCTATCTCAAGGAAAACGGCAAGGCTGATATCGTGGTCAATAAAGGTCTGTTCGAAACCGTTTTCGAAAGCACCGACCAACAGTTGCCCGCTACGGCAACGCCCTCGACCGGCGGTGTTTTCGTTGTCGACAAGACCGATAAATTCGTCCCCGGCGAAGAACGCCACATCATCGTCGTCGTCAGCGACAACGACGCTGCTACCGAGGACTATATGAAAAATATTTTCATCGACTATGCTTCGACCAAGTCGAACGGTATTCGTATGGAACTCGAAGACAACCACAAACAGCGCGGCTTGGACGTGCTCAACAAGATGTTTGAGGTGTTCAACCGTCGCCGTATCGACGAAAACAATCGCAAAGCCGAGTCGGAGTTGAAGTTTATCGACGAGCGCCTCGCTTCGCTTACCGGACAACTTTCGCAGTCGGAAGAAAAATTGCAGCGTTTCAAGACCGATAACGGCATAATCGACCTCACCACCGAGGCGGGCGTACTCTTTGAACAAAACTCTCAAAACAACCGCACCGTCATCGAGCAACAGACGCAACTCGCCGTGCTCGACATGATTCTCGATTTCCTTGCCGACGCCAACAACTCTTATTCGCTGATTCCCGTCAATAGCGGCTTGGACAACGAAAGCGCCGCAAGCGTGATTTCCGACTACAACGCACTGATTCTGCAACGCATGAAACTCGATTCGTCAGCCAAAGGCGACAACCGTGCCTTGTCGGCTCTCAATGCGCAAATCGACGCAATGCGTACCGGTGTGGTGTCGACCATTCGCCGCGCTCGCGACAACGCCAAAGTGGCACTCGCCGAATTTACCAAAGAAGGTGGAAAATACGCAACGCGTCTGCGCTCGCTGTCGGCTAACGAACGCGAATTCTTCAACCTCACTCGCGATAAAGAAATCAAAAACAACCTCTACATCTTCCTTATCGAACAACGCGAAAACAGCTTGCTGCAAATCGGCTCGAGTTCGCCCGTTGGTCGCGTTGTCGACGCCGCTTATCGCGAAGTTGAACCGATTAAGCCGAAGGCATCGATGGCGCTCGGGCTGGCGTTGATTATGGCATTGCTCATTCCGACTATGATTTGCGTCTACCGCACCGTGTGCGCTAAAACGATTGTAATGAAATACGACATCAACCGTTTCACCGACATCCCGGTGGCTACTGAAATGGGCAAATGCGACAACCGAATCGTCGACTTCTGCTCGGCATCGGCTATAGCCGACGACTTTCGTTCGCTGCGCAACAGCATCGTTAAAACCGGAGCGCGCTCGGTGATGATTACCTCGCTCTTCGACGGCGAAGGTAAAGCCTTTGTCGGCGTCAACGTGGCTCGACTGTTTGCGCTGTCGGCAAAACGCGTCGTCGTTGTCGACTGCACTCGCACGGGCGACGTCAGCAAGCTTCTCGGTGTCGACGGCTCGCGTCGCGGCATAACTGATTTTGCTCTTCGCGGTTGCGCCGTCGACGACGTTGTCAGCGATTCGTCGATGCCGCAGATTTCGGTGGTTACGCCCGGTACAGTGGCTTCCGAGATGCCCGAAGCACTTGTCGCTGCAGGATTTGCATCGCTGGTTAAGTCGCTCAAAGACACTTACGACGTTGTAATGGTCGTAACGTCGTCGGTCGACGACAACGCATCAGTGCCGCTTGCAGCCGCCAACGTCGACCAAACCGTCGTGGTGCTCCGCAGCGGAATGCGCAAGAAACCGTACGTGCGACTTTTCCGTAAAATCAGCAACCATTTCAATCCCGAAAATACATTCTTCGCCGTCAACGCATTCGAGGGCTAAGAGCATATAATACAGCAAAAAAAACAGGTCGAGATGCGCATCCCGACCTGTTTTTGTATAATGCGTTGATATTCGCTAACCTGCATTATTCATACTGTTCCGTCACGAAAGGGCTGAATGGCAATGCATTAGCGTGAGCACAGCGATGACGATGCGGAATGTAGTAAATCCTACCTATAAAGAGGAAGAGCGAGCATTGCGACAAAGGTAGCGAAAAATCGCTAAACAGTAGAGGCTTGTCTATAACGATTTCTCTTTCAGGAATCGACGTAAGAGGAACGTAAGAAAATATGGGAAGGTGTAAAATTTGCCATTGAAGCCGATGTTGTTGTGCGAAAGCTTGATGCCGAATTTGACATCGGCAAATTTTTCATTTTCCACCATTTTTCTCATAGAAAGCGAAACGCCTGTTGTTGCTTTGACTTCCACCGGAATCAAACTTGAAGCATCGCGGACAAAAAAGTCGATTTCGAGTGCCGGATTCTCGTGTTTGTAGTAGAATAGCATCATTCCTTGTTTGACAAGCATATCGCTCACAACATTCTCATAGAGAGCGCCTTTGTATGTTCTGAAATTATTATTTGTACGAACGTCTTCCTGTGCTTCCTCGTCTAAAGACGCAATGAGTAAACCCATATCCGCGTAATATATTTTGTAAGTTTTCGGGTCGTAATTGCCTTTCAGCGGAAGTTCGGGCACCGACAGACAGTAGCATACATTTATCACACCTGCATCGTTAAGCCATTCTACAGTGCCTATATAATCGCGGTTTCTCGCATTTTTTGCTATCTTGGTTATCTGAAAACGCTTGTTTTCTTTTGCCAAGAAGATGGAAATGTGATTGTAGACCGCTTTTATTTTCCCTTTGTCGAGTCCTGCGGCATATTTGGAAATGTCTTCTTCGTAGTCTTTGAGCAGTTGTCGCTGTTTTTGCAATACGTTGCTGTAATTTGCCTGAGTGACAAACATATTTACGATTTCAGGCATGCCTCCGACCACCATATATTCTTTGAAAAGACGGTCCATAACGTCCATTTCGAGAGCGGATAGAGGCTTCGTTTGAATCATCTTGAAATATAGTCCGTCGATAAATGTCGATGTGTAGCCTCTCGCCCAAAGAAATTCTTCAAAATCCATGGAACGCATCTCATAGTCTTCCTTATAGCCAACGCTGTTCGACTCGATTTCTTGATAGTTGATGCCCATAAGCGAGCCGGAACAGATTACGTCGTATCTGCCGTCGATGCAAAAAAACTTGAGGCTTGTGGCACACGTCGGGAAAGCCTGTATTTCATCAAAAAAGATGAGCGTTTTTCCCGGCACAAAAACCAATTCCGGGCTCAAGAATGTGGCATTTTTAACGATTGTGTCGACGTCGTAGCCGTCGTCGAAAATGCGCTTGAATTTGGGCTGCTCCACAAAATTTATCGCAACTACATGTTCGTAGTTTTCGTTTGCAAAGGCAATAATGGAAGCGGTTTTTCCCACTTGTCTTGCTCCTTTTACTATCAACGGTTTGTGAGTGGGATTTGCTTTCCACTCGCTAAGGTATGTATCTATCTTCCTTTTAAGTAGTTGGCTCATAATTTTCACACTTTTGGCTATGCAAAGATAGTGAAATTTCACATTTTCGGACTATTTTTAGGTGGTAAATTTCACATTTTCGGATTTTTTTCGTCGTTTGCGGTTGTACAAATGTTACATAGAATGCAATTTTTGTATCATTTTTGGCGGTGCAACATAATTTCGATAAGTTGAAACAATATTGTTACGTCTCGGCGTGTCGCGTTGATATCTTTGTGGCACAAACCAAACTTAAAATTCAACTGATATGAAACAAATTACTCTTTTAATCTCTGCATTGGCACTCTCGTTCAGCGCGTCGCATGCGTTGAATTTTAACGAAGTAGCGATGATTACCGAATATCAAGACAAGGCAACTGCGCTGACAAGCGCCGACGACGATGAAGTTGCAGCCATCGAATGGTTCAGCGGACGCGGCGGCAAAGTGATTGGTACCGGCGAACTCTACAACTCGCTGGCGGGCGACAACACAATCGACTTGAGCAAATACAAGGCATTGTGGATTCACATCGACCGCGAAACTACCGACATCAACACGTTCCTTAACAACTGCACCGGCGGCGCAACGGGTTTCCGCAGCGAGGCTGTTCTCAATGCGCTGACCGACTACTACAAAGGCGGAGGCAATTTGCTCCTGACAAGCCACGCAAGTATCCTTCTTAAAGACCTCGGTCGTATGGACCGCTATCCCGAAGTGGTTGGCTTCGGCGAAGGCTTTACGAACGAAGATACATTCTTCGCTAACGTAGTCTACGGTACTTGGAATGCCGAATCGGTGGCTGTCGACAACTCCGAAGACCCGCTCTTTAACGGTATCGAAATTCAAAGCGCATATCGTCCGGAAGCCGACGGCGGCCGCGAATATAAGGTGTTCCCGCTTATCGGTCCGGGTTGGAAGGAAGACCACAACTGCTTCTGGCATTTCGACTACTCTGCCGGCAACGACGACCCGCAAAAATTTGCGAAACTTTATGCCGACTACCAGGTGACTCCGCTGGCAATCTGGCCGCACATCACCGACTACTACGGCGGCGCAATCGCTCGTTGGGACGCCAACGCAACCTACAAAGGTCGCTGCATCACTATCGGTTTTGCCGCTTACGAGTGGAATCAAAACCTCACGAACAACATTTATCAAGGTAACATAGAACTGCTCACCTACAACGCGCTCAACGAACTCGCGCCGACAACAAGCGGCGTTGTAAATACATTGGATTCGAGCGACGTAGTCGTGGCTAAACGTTATTACACAACACAAGGCATTGAAGTTACCAACCCCGACTCTAAAGGAATCTATATCGAGAAATCGACCCTGGCTTCAGGTAAGACGGTGGTAAAAAAATTAGTTTTAGGTAGATAAAATTTTTAGCCTGCATTATTCATACTATTCCGTCACGAAAGGGCTAAATGGCAATGCATTAGCG